>JAZSIV010000119.1:0-2867 GCA_045533995.1 Eubacteriales bacterium | reverse complement strand
GCCGTTCAAAAAGCGCGCTTGTGGCGCTGTGGCGGAGCTTGTCTATCTCGTCGTTAATTGAGGAATCCTTTTCGATATACATATCCTTTCCGGGAACGTACGCCTCGGGCTGGTAGTAATCGTAGTAGGAAACGAAATATTCCACTGCATTTTCGGGAAAAAACTCTCGAAACTCGGAGCAGAGCTGGGCAGCTAAGGTCTTGTTGTGAGCGAGAACCAGGGTGGGGCGGTTTACGTTTGCGATAATATTCGCCATGGTAAAGGTTTTACCCGATCCCGTAACTCCCATAAGAGTCTGGAATCGCTCTCCCGCTTCAACGCCTGCGGAGAGCTTGTCTATGGCCTCGGGCTGATCTCCCGTAGGCTTGTACTCACTGTGCAATACGAATCTATCCATTGCGGCACCTCCTTTTTATTATTTTAGAATTTTAGAAAAATGACAGCTGATCCGTTTCGTTAAGACTGTCAAGCACTCCTACCTTTCGGAGCACCTCTATAACGCTCTTTGTAAGTTTTGCACGTGTTCTTAGGTCCTCCACAGAGAAGAATTTTTCTTCATTACGAGCTTTTACGATGTTCAATGCAGCATTCTCTCCAAGTCCGCCCAAAGACGAGAACGGCATTCTTATCGCGCCGTTTTCAGGAAGAAAGGCATAAGCATCTGATTTTTCGAGGTCGATGGGCAAGAATTTTATCTTTCTCGCCATACATTCGTTTATAAGCTGAAGTGTTGACACCGAGCTCTGCTCCTTTTGCGATGCTTCCTTACCGCGTTTTTCAATATCCTTGATAGTAGCCACTACCTTTTGTCTACCGCCCATTACGATCTCGGCATCAAATCCACCGGGAGCTACGGTAAACATAGCACAATAGAAGGCTATCGGTATATGTACCTTGTACCAACCAAGTCGGATAGCAGACATAACGTAAGCCGCCGCGTGAGCCTTCGGGAACATATACTTTATCTTTTTACAAGAATTAATATACCATTCGGGGACCTCGTGCGCACGCATATCAGCTTCCCATTCGGGAGTAAGTCCCTTTCCCTTTCGTACGGCTTCCATTATCTTGAATGACGTTGCATTCTCGACACCGTAACGAATAAGGTCGTTCATTATATTATCACGACATCCGATAACCTTCGAAATATCGCATATTCCCTCATTGATAAGATCCTGCGCATTACCCGTCCACACGTCTGTTCCGTGAGAAAGTCCCGATATCTGTAAAAGGTCTGCAAAGGATTTAGGCTTTGCTTCCTCAACCATCTTTACAACGAATCTTGTACCGAACTCTGGAAGACCATACGTTCCTATCTTGGAATCTATATCCTCAGGCGTGACTCCAAGCGGCTTTGTTGAAAGGAAGAGCTCATAAACATCCTTATCGTTCATAGGAACATCAAGCACGCTCGTATCCGAAAACTTTTCAAGATATTTATACTTTGTCGGAATATCGTGTCCAAGCTCATCAAGCTTAAGGATCGTATCATGCAAATACGAGAAAGCAAAATGAGTTGTTATGATATTTGAGCCGAAATCGTCTGCGGGGTGCTGAACGGGTGTGAAATCATAGACCTCATATTCACGGGGCACAACTATGATTCCGCCCGGATGCTGTCCCGTTGTACGCTTAACACCGACACAACTCTGTATAAGGCGCTCCATTTCTGCACGTCCGACACTTACACCCTTACTTTCAAAATATTTTGCAATAAATCCGTAAGCCGTCTTGTCGGCAAGTGTACCCAATGTTCCCGCTCTGAACACGTTTTCAGAACCGAAAAGCTCCTCGGTATATTTGTGCACTCTTCCCTGAACGTCTCCCGAGAAGTTAAGGTCGATATCAGGCGACTTATCTCCATAGAATCCAAGGAAGGTTTCAAAGGGTATATCGTGTCCGTCGGCATGGAGCTTCGTTCCGCAATTCGGACACATTTTGTCGGGCATATCAAATCCAGATCCGTAAGCCTTACCTGTCTCAAAATCGGAATATCTGCAATTCGGGCAATAATAGTGCGGCGGCAGGGGGTTAACCTCAGATATTCCCGCCATCGTTGCAACGAAAGAAGAACCGACAGATCCTCTTGAGCCAACAAGATATCCCTGCTGCTCACTATACCAAACAAGCTTTTGAGCGATCATATAAAGAACCGCAAATCCATTCTTTATAATAGAAGTTAGCTCCTTGTCAAGTCTTTTCTCGACTACCTCGGGAAGCTCATCTCCATACATCGAACGCGCTCTCTTCCAACAGATCTCCTGAAGCTCCTCTTCAGCACCTTCCATCTTGGGGGTAAATGATCCTTTCGGGATCGGACGCACGTCCTCTATCATATCGTTTATCTTGTTTGGATTTGTAACTACGACCTCGTATGCCTTTTCCTCGCCGAGATATGAAAATTCCTCAAGCATTTCCTCGGTCGTTCTGAAGTAAAGATGTATATCTCTGTCAGCATCGGCAAACTTCATTCCCGCAAGAAGTATCTTGCGGTTTATCTCATCCTCTTCGTTGAGGAAATGCGCATCGCAGGTCGCTACAACGAGCTTGTTGTACTTATCTCCAAGCGCAACTATTCTTTTGTTCAGATCACGCAGTCCCTCATCGTCAGCCACCTTTCCCTCTGCTACGAGGAATCGGTTATTGCAAATAGGCTGTATCTCAAGATAATCGTAAAACCTTGCTATCTTCAAAAGTTCAGACTTGGGTTTATTGTCAAGCATCGCTTTAAAAAGTTCACCCGCCTCACAAGCCGAACTTATGATAAGACCCTCTCTGTGCTTTTCAAGCTCGGTCTTCGGGATTCGGGGATTTCTTCTGTAATAATCAAGGTAGCTCTTTGAAACAAGCTTATAAAGATTTTTAAG
>JAZSIV010000087.1:0-5706 GCA_045533995.1 Eubacteriales bacterium | reverse complement strand
CAAAAAGGTACTCCCCCACAAAAACTCCCACAAAAAACACAATTATTTTTTACGAACGAAAAGCACACCCAAGGTATTTCTTCCGCAATGCGAAGAAATAGTACATCCCGCACGGGTTATAAAAACTTCCTTGAAGTCGGCAGCAGCCTTGACTGCCTCAACGCACTTCATATATATTGCCTCATCGCATCCTGCGTGAGTTACAAAAATGCGGTCAAGCTCGATATCCGACGCGTCTCCAAGTCTATCGGCAACGTACTGATCAAGAACCGAGGCAAATTTTCCGCGATATTTTTTGCCCACACCCATCTTACCGTCATTAACAAAAATGCAGGGCTTGAGCTGTAAAAGATTTGCACCGAATGCCGCAAGAGCCGAACAGCGTCCGCCCTTGTGCAAAAATTCGAGATCGTCCACAACGAACGAAGCGTCAACTCTGGGAGCCATTTCGGCACATTCCTTTGCGATCTCCTTGGCAGACCTGCCTTCCTTTGCCATCTCTGCCGCCGCAATTACAAGAAGACCTCCGCCTGTCGAAAGATTTCTTGTGTCAACAACGTAAACGTCCTCGTATTCACCTGCAACAAGGCGGGCATTGTTGTAGGTTGACGACATCTCCGCGCTTATCGTAAAAAAGACCACCGCGCTTCCGTCCGAGGTAAGCTTCGAGAACATATCCTCAAAATCTGCAATGTTGGGCGCAGCCGTCTTTGGAAGAACGCCTGTTTTTTCGTAGTGCTCGTATATCTTGTCGGGGTCGATATCAACGCCGTCGGAATATTGCTCTTCTCCGAGATTTACAACAAGGGGAAGTATTTTTATACCGTATCTTTCTATAATCTCCGGACTGAGGTCGCTCGTGCTGTCACTCGCAATAATTACTTTTTTATTCATAAAGCATTTCCTTTCGGTCAGATCAAAGGTTTTGTCTGTTTCAGTATAGCATAAAAAATTAAACAAATGGTAAACTAACGATTAATTTTAATAACAATTTATATTTTATTTTTCAAAAATTGCAATTCTCCATTCGACCACAAGTCTTTCGACAGAATATGCCGCATTTGCGGGAGAGCTTGACGGCAGATATACAGCTTCCCTGCAAAGTCTTTCTTTGAGGTATTTATCGTAATATTTCTGCGCGCTTTTGCCGTTTACAAATATTTTCTCTATATTCGTTTGCCTTAAAAGCTTTTCAATATCATTCGGTATTACGTTTTTTATGGAGCTGTCCGAGCTGCCTACAATGTCACAGGATGCTATCACGTCCCAGAGGGCTATGCCGTTTGAAAGCAAAAATTTTCTTTTTTCGTCAACCGTCCTTGGCTCATCACACTCAAAAATTCTTGACAGGACGCGCCAAAATCTATTTTGCTTGTGACCGTAAAAAAACAGTTCCTTGCGAGAGGCAACCGACGGAAAGCTTCCGAGTATCAGTATTTTTGAGTTTTCATCATATACGGGCTCAATCGGATGAGTAATCAATTTTATTTTCCTTTTTTATTTTATTGTATCACATTTTTTTATATTTTCAAGTATATCCCCATACTATTGAATTATTATAATTTTTATGATACAATAAACAAAACGGAAAAAGGAAGTATGAAAAATGGCTTTCACAGACAAGATAAATATCCGCCCCTTTTGCGAGGGCGATCAAGAGAAAATAAATGACTTTTTTGATTCTATGGACAATGAGTCGCGCGCCCTTTTCAACCGCCGCGATTACAACCGCCGCGGAGCGCTGAAATTCTCTGCAAAGCCCGACCTCACACGCAAATATTTTATTGCCGAGCTTGACGAAAAAATGGTGGGTTACCTCTTCTTCCTTGATTGGAACACCTCTATTCCCACGCTCGGACTTGCCGTGCGCAGCGGACTTTTCGGGAATGGAATAGGAACTATGCTCGTTGATTATGCGATAAAGACGGTAAAAGAAAACGGCAAAGGCGGAATACAGCTAACAACTCACACGGCAAATTTGCGCGCGCAGATGCTTTACGAAAACTTTGGATTTGTCTGCTCGGGTCTCTGCAAAAACGGAACGGAGCTCTTCTATCTGTTAAGATTTACAGATAAAAAAGACATCTGAATCTATCAGATGTCTTTTTGTTTATATCGTTTTAAGCCACGCTTCAATAATATCGGTTGTAAGCTCGTATCCTGCCGCCGTCAAATGCTGACCGTCTGCATAAAAGCTTCCTGCGGCGACGTTTTCGTCGGTGTCCTTGCTCGCATCGTACATTGATTCGAGATAAGGATTAAGATAGCAGCTCTCCCAAAGGTCAATATACGGTATTCCCCACTTACGGCAAACCTCGGCAGCCTTATCAAAGTAGACACGGCGGTTCTTAAAATCGACCATATCGGGACCCATCTTGTGCGCAATTATATACGCTATCTTTTTGCCGTGCCAATATTTTGTAGCACGGTAAAATACGCTTTCGAGCGCACCGCAAAAGGTAGTTCTGTCAAAATCCCCACCGAAATAATTTTTATCTACCTCGCCAAGACGTGTGATCTTGCCCTCGAGCGTCGCATTTCCAAGAAGATCGGCATCATTCGTTCCGCCCTCTATAACGATATAGTCGGCATCGGGAAATTCTTCATACATGCGCTCAAGCGTTCCCGACACAGAATGTCTTTCGTTTCCATTCTGCAAAGGAGGAAGTCCCTCGGAAACAGTTCCACCGCCAATAGCATAATTTTTGTATTTCATTTTATTCTTCGCAGCGATCCTACCCGCCCAAGCATCGGCTTCCTTTGTGTCGTCAAAGCGCTTGCCTGCACATATTGAATCCCCGTTCCAGATTATCGTTTTACGGTAAAGTCTGTTTTTCTCGGTCATTTTTACACCCCTGTCAAATTATCTCATCAATAATTCCAAGATCGTGGCAAAGTCTTGCAAGTACGTATTTATCGCGGATATCCTTTGTTGCCTTGAAGGCGGTCGGAAGTATGTCCTCGTCAATGCCTATCTCCGAAAGCGTCTTCGGTGCATCGATGCGGTCAAGCATCGCCTCTATTTCACTACTTGAAGGAAGCTCCTCATCTATAATTTCGAGTATCTTATCCCAGTTTTCAATAATAACGTCTACTCTCTTTGAGCAGGCGGCAACGTCGTATTTGCCCTCTTTTTTCTCAAGCTCTATCATCGGCGCGGCACTCTCTCCAAGGAAGCCGTAAAGCGTATCGCTCCACTTGGAGTAGTCAAATTCGGCAATATAACACAGCGCCTTTTCTCTGTCGGGAGTGATGTTTTTTACCTTCTCGTAAAGCCTTGACATAATAAGAGTAGCCACAGCACACTGTATTCCGTGAAGGTCCTCGTTTGTTCCGAACTGAATAGCTCTCATATCGAGAAGGTGCGAGAGGTAGTGCTCTCCGCCCGATGCGGGACGGGAAAGTCCTGCGTATGTCATTGCCACACCGCAAATGGTAAGTCCCTCAAAAACAGCCTCGACAGCCTTTTCGTCACGTCTAAGAAGTCCGTCTGCATTGCGCACACACTTGTCAAGCGCCACCCTTACAAGATCCGCTATCTTTTCGCAGTAATATTCGCCAAGCAAAAGATTGGCAATTCTCCACTCACAGATGCTTACGTACTTTGCAAGCATATCTCCAAGCCCCGCTTTGAGCATATGCTCGGGGGCATCTTTCATAATATCGGTGTCACCTATAATAACGTCTGCGCTCTTTGTCGCAAGTGATGTCTTAAGACCATCGCGTGTCATCGAAGAGGTCGCAGAGGCATATCCGTCCATTGAGGGTGCAGTACCGGCTATGACGTAAGGCTTGTCGGCAACAGTTGCGAGAAGCTTGCCCGTATCGTTTATAACACCCGAGCCGACGGCAACTATAATATCACATTCAGCGTCGTAATGCATGATCACAGAGCCCACCGTTTTCTCATCGGGCTCGGGCTTATCCTTGTTCAAAACATAGTTTGTAAATTTTATGCCGCTTTCAGATAAAATATCACAAACTCTCTGCCCTGCCGCCTTATACGTATTGATATCGGAGAGTACGAACACCTTTTTTGCACCGAAATCATTTATAATGTCAGGCAGCTGTCCTACCACACCGCTTCCGCAAAGTATATTTTTGATTGGAACAGCGTGCACCTTACCACAATCACACATAAGTCCGTTCATTGAAGTAAGTTCTTTTATACTCATAATCAACCCTCCCAAAACATTTACACAAAATAACGTGGACTCCCTTCTTCGATTATATCACACTTTATTCTTACCGTCAATTTTCTATTAAATTATTATTTTTTTTTATACTTTTTGAATTGAAAAATATAAAATTGAGGTTAAAACAAAGGCGCTAATAGTACTCGGTCCGAAAGTAACCCCCAACCTTGAAGTTTACAAGTTTATAAAGGTAGAATTTGCGGAGCAAAAAAGACGCATCAGATGGCATGCATAATTAGCGGTAAAATTGAATTTAGCCATCACATTTTTGTGGTGGCTTTTTTATATGCAGAAGGCAAAGAAGAAGCCCCGCGCGAGGCGGGGCGAGGATTACGTTTCCTTTTGTTTAGTAACAATTAACGCTTTTACACGTTCGCAAAGTTGTTCAAATTCCGGATTGCCGCAAAGTGCTTTGAATTCTTTTCCATTCAATTCATCAAGATACTCGCGCGGGAACAAACTATGACAAAGTGTCGTTCCGCCCACTTTGGTTTCTATCAGCATGCTTCTTTCCACAGGTGCATCCGGATCGTTATCCCGTGTATCCCAATACTCCTTTGCCTTCCATTCCATTCCCTCAAGAAAACGGCAAGATGTTGGCAAAATGATCTCATCTGTAATTTCCATTGTTTTCTCAAAAAGTTGTACTGCCAATCTCAATTTTGAAATTGCATCGTCAAATTCGCCTAAAGCTACGGCGCGTGAAGCAGAATTAAATCCTTGTTCTAAACGTGAAGCAACCCACATATCTACATTATCGTCTGTGGCATCACAACGAAGTATCCTTAGAAAATCTTCTGTAAATTTATCTGCCGTGTATCTGAATTCCGCATCAGCACCTCTTTTTAGCAAGTATCTGTGAGAAAACAAGGTGTCAATTGCCACAAATAATTGATATCTTCTTTCCTCTTCAAATTTTTCATAATCTCCGCGTCTCCAATACCTATTAAATAACAACGCATGAGCAGAACAATCAAATGATGTGGTATGCTTTTGTAAAAAATTCTCCAAATGTTCTTCATCTTCAATGACTGCCATCGTTTGTATAACATGAGGAGACATTGGATTTTTCACAAAATATGCTTCTGCCAATAAACGCACCTCTGGCAAGATTTGCGGATCACGAAAAGCCCTATCGTTTCCTTCACACCACGGCCGCCATGAAATTTTGCTGTTAATATAATTTCTGCGTATATCACGAAGAAGGTTTACGATTTTATCAGCATCGTAATCTCTTTTCATACACTCACGACGAAGCTCGTCAAATGTTTCCACAGCGCGTTTTTCTTTTTCAATTTGAGGTATTCCAAGCAACTCGTCAACAGTTACGGCAAGCACATCGGCAATGGCAGGGATTAACTCAAGATCCGGATAGGTCGTGCCGTTTTCCCAACGGCTGATCGATTGATATGTTACGCCCAAACGATCGGCAAGCGCTTCTTGCGTTAAATCGTTTTTCTTTCGGAAGTTACGTATATTTTCCCCAATTGCAAGTTTCATTTTTTCCTCC
>JAZSIV010000006.1:0-6009 GCA_045533995.1 Eubacteriales bacterium | reverse complement strand
TATAATTTACTCGTTGAATTTCCTCTTTTCATTGTTGACACACCGCAGTTTCAATGTTAAAATATTACTGTAAAACAATATTACATTTTAGGTAGGAAACGAATATGACAACATCTCTTAAGAATTTTGGATTCAAACATAAAAGCGGCATTCTTATGCCGATCAGCTCCCTGCCGAACAGTTACGGAATAGGCTCTTTTGGAAAAAGTGCGTACGATTTCGTTGACTTTTTATCCGAAACCAAGACGAAGTGCTGGCAGGTCTTACCGCTCAACCCCACGTCCTATGGAGACAGCCCCTATCAGTCACCGTCCTCTGTTGCGGGAAATCCTTATTTTATAGACCTTGATATTCTCGCAAAAAAAGGACTTCTCACAAAAGAGGAGCTTAAAGAAAACAAGCATGACACCAAACGCGTTGATTACGGCTGGCTTTTTAATACAAGATACTCGGTATTAAGACGTGCCCACGAGAGATTTGTCGAGAGCGGCGAAGAAAAATCGTCCGCCTATAGATCGTATCTCAAAAAAAACACTTATTGGCTTCCCGACTATTCTCTGTTTATGGCACTGAAGGTTCATTATAACTTCTGCTCGTGGACGTCTTGGAGAGATGAACACAAGGGCGTTGTACGTGCGAGAGAATGCAAGGGAGACTTTGCGGGCGAATGCTCATTCTGGGAGTGGATCCAGTTTGAGTTTGACGCGCAGTGGCAGGCACTTCTTAGCTACGCACACTCAAAGAATATCGTCGTAATAGGAGATATGCCGATATACGTAGCGCATGATAGTATGGACGTGTGGCAGGCACCCGAACAGTTCCTCCTTGATGAAAATTATAACCCAACCGTTGTCGCAGGCTGTCCCCCCGACGGATTTTCTCCCGACGGTCAGCTTTGGGGCAATCCCATCTACAACTGGGAGCTGATGAAGAACGAAGGCTTTGAGTGGTGGATCAGGAGAGTCAAGGCAGCATTCCATATGTATGACATTTTAAGAATAGACCACTTCCGCGGATTTGCGGGATATTATAATATTCCCTACGGCGACCCCACTGCGAAATACGGAAAATGGGACAACGCCCCCGGAATAGAGCTTTTCAGAACTGTAAAAGAAAAATTTCCAAAAGCAAAAATAATAGCCGAGGACCTTGGATTTATCACTCCCGACGTACGTGAGCTTCTCACTGATACCGCTTTCCCCGGAATGAAGATGCTTCAGTTCGCTTTCTATGACGATGACAGTGAGTATCTTCCCCGTACATACGAAACTCCCAACTGCGTAGCATATCCCGGATCTCACGACGCAGACTGTGTAAAGACCTGGTGCAAAAACATTTCGGGAGATGCGAGAATACGCTTTAATCGCGAATGTCCTCACAGAAAAGGTCAGAGCCGTACATACGATCTGCTCGAATTCTCACTTAATAGCCGTGCTAACCTCACGGTAGTACCTATGCAGGATTATCTTGAGCTCACAAACGAGGAAGGCAGAATGAATACACCCGCAGTAGCCGAAGGAAACTGGAACTGGCGACTGAGTTCACGTTATAAGACCAAAGCTCTTACAAAGAAGGTAAAGGACATTACCGAACGCACAAGACGCGCAACAAAATAAATACGTGAGGTAACTACTATGAAGTTACGGATCATATCGCTTTTCCTCGCCATTCTGATGATTTTAAGCTTATGTCTTACCTCGTGCAATAAAAACAGGGGAAATGGACCCGACAATGAAAGCTCGTCTTCGGTAAGCAATGATCCGCCCGAGGACAACTACACTCTTCCGAAGGAAGACGGGCACAATCAGATAACGTTTTATTGGAAAACCCCAAACAGCATAGAAAGCTGTGATATTTGGTGCTGGTGGGGAGACACTCCCGGGAAGGGATACGTAATGCACCCTTGGGGTCTTGGCGGCAAGGTCGTTATCAATGTTCCCGAGGGTATAAACGAAGTAGGCTTTATCGTGCGCACCTCCTGCTCCGAGCCCGGTGGAACAAGCTGGGGCTCAGCAACAAAAGACGGCACCGATACAGACCGCTTCGCAACTATCGAGGGTGAGGAAACCTTTGTATATCTCAAAAGCGAGGATGCCAACCAATACATAAGCAATGATGGAGGAATAACTCTTATTATGGCTAAAAAATTCACTCTTGCGGAAATAAAGGATTTTCGCGAGATCAAATACAATATCACTCCCAAAAAAAGCATTTCAAAGGAGCAGGTAAAGGTATATGACGGTGATCGTGAGCTTGCTATAAAGAAGATCGCAAGCGGCGGTATTATTGAGCTTGAAGAGGATCTTGATCTTACAAAAAGCTACCGTGTCGAGATAAAGGGCTTTGGCTCTAAAAATGCCATTCCGATCGGCATATTTGACAGCAAGACCTTTATCGAAAAATACACCTACGACGGAGACGATCTTGGTGCGACAATTAACGGAGACACTACCACGTTCAAGTTATGGGCGCCTACAGCTTCAATGGTAAACCTGAATCTCTTTGCGTCAGGCCACGAGGGAGATGCTTACGAGAAGATAGAGATGACCAAGGGCGACAGAGGTGTATGGTATCATACAGCAAAATGCGGTCACGGAACCTATTACACCTATACAGTGACCACGTCGGCAGGCACACAGGAGGCGGTTGACCCTTATGCTAAATCAGCAGGACTCAACGGCAACCGAGGCATGGTAGTCGATCTCTCACGTACAAATCCCGAGGGCTGGGGTGCAGAATTCAGCACAGGCATAAATTCGTATTCCGATGCGATCATTTGGGAAGTACACGTCAGAGACTTTTCAAACAAGATAGCTTCTTCAAATTACAAGGGCAAATATCTCGCATTTACCGAGCGCGGTCTTGTAAACGAGCACGGTCAGGCGGTGGGTGTGGACTATCTTGTAAATCTCGGTGTAACTCACGTTCATCTTCTCCCCGTTTACGACTATGCAACGGTAGATGAGGCATCTCCCCATGATGAATTCAACTGGGGATACGATCCCAAGAATTATAACGTGCCCGAGGGTAGCTACTCGACCGACCCATATAATGGAGAGGTGAGGATCAGAGAATACAAGGAAATGGTAAAGGCTCTGCACGAAGCGGGCATTGGAGTTGTCATGGATATGGTTTACAACCACACTCACGACGCAAATTCAAGTTTTAACAAAATAGTTCCCTACTACTATTACCGCTATACCTCAACAGGTGTAAACACATCGGCATCAGGTTGCGGAAACGATACTGCTTCCGAAAGGTATATGTACGGTAAATTTATGGTCGACTCGGTTAAATACTGGGCGAGCGAATACGACCTTGACGGCTTCCGCTTTGATCTTATGGGTCTTCATGATCTTGCTACTATGCAAAAAGTAGAGGCAGCCGTTCATACGGTAAACCCCGAGGCTATTATATATGGCGAGGGCTGGACTATGGGGGCTACCATAGACGGCAGTAAAATGGCAAATCAGTCAAACATCCAGGATATAACTATAACCAATAATGCTGTCGGTGCCATTGCGGTATTCAACGACGTGATACGCGACGGTCTTAAAGGCAGCGTGTTTGAAAAGAAATCTCAGGGGTATATCAATGGCAAGGGTGCGGCAAATCTCGCAAAGGTAATGTTCGGAATCAAAGGCGGTAATGCTATGAGCCAAGGCTGGTCGGTCAAGGATGCGCGAGTAGTTAACTATATGAGCGCACATGACAACAACACCCTTTGGGATAAGCTTGAGCTTTCAAACGGAGCTACACCGATAGAAACAAGACTCGCGATGAACCGACTTGGAGCAACTATCCTTATGGCTTCTAAAGGCATGGCCTTCTTCCAAGCGGGTGAGGAGATGCTCCGTACCAAGGGCGGTGACGAAAACAGCTATAGATCGAGTGACGAAATAAACAATATCGACTGGTCTGTTCTTGATGGAGAAAGCATACAGTACGAAATGATGCTCTACTACAAACATCTTATTGACGTAAGAAAAACCTATGATATTTTTACAAACAACTCCGCCAAAATTACCGAAACAAAGACCACAAACGGAAGAGTTGCAGTTCTTTTTGAGGACGAGATTGACGGCAAAGCACTCCTGATATCCAATCCCACAAGCGCAGATATGACATACGAGCTTGACGGTGAATGGTTTATGGTCGTCAACGGAAAAGACGCTTTTACAGAACCCACATCTTGCAAAGGAAAACTGACCGTTCCTCCGTACTCTGCAATAATTCTTATAAAAAATTAAAAATTCTTAAAGATGCAAAAGCGCGCCGTTGAAAATCTATACGATTTCAACGGAGCGCTGATTTTTTGCGGCAGGAACTCAACATTTAATTTTTTCTGCCATCAAGGCTGTTTTCGATTTTATCTTCCCGACAATGCTTCAGAAATAATAGCGAGCACCTTTTCATAGCATCCGCCGCATCCTGTTGAGCAATGTGTTGTATTCTTTACATTCTCAAAAACATCAAGAAGCTCTGTTACGCTTTTTTGATTGTTTATTTCATCAAGAATATCAAAAAAACTTACGTTGTTGCATTTACAAACAATGTAGTCTTCGGTTGATTTTGTATTAAGCGGCTTAAGATCGCAAACGACAGGCTCGGTCACCTCAGCCATCCAAAGTCCGTGAAGGTTGCAGTAAGCATAAACAGCCAATGGCTTTTCATCGGCAAGAGCAAAGGTCACAACAGGTGCCTTGCCTACCTCAAGACATTTGCGCTGACCGCCCTTATCGGTCTGAAGATATACCCAAAGAATGCTGTGCTCCTCTACCATAGGATGCTCCACAGAGCCCACGGTCACCGTCACCATATTATCTTTAACATTAACAACGGGAATATGCTTCTCGTGGCTTGCTTCAACCACACCAGCTTCAAGCTTTGTCATTTTTTGTCCGCAACATATCATAGGAACGCCTGCGTCGTGAATCATTCCGATCAAATTTCCACAATGCTCGCAAATATAAAACTTGTTTTCACTCATAATAAGATCCTCCACATTATTTTTGATACTTAAATTGTAGCATATTTACTGCAACAATTCAATATTTTTCAAAAAATATGCAGATCTCTTTTGCGCTGTTTCACATATATTTACAGTATATTTTCACCCGATCCCGAATACAATTTATCTGAATAAACATTTGAGGTGGAATATGAAAAGATCGATCGGACTTTGGCAACTCTTTGGATTTGCCGTGACTTCACTTGTCGGAACACTTCTGCATTTTTTATATAACTGGCTCGGTGAGGCTGTATGGATAGCACCGTTTTCGAGTGTAAACGAATCAACGTGGGAGCACATGAAGCTACTCTTTTGGCCGATGTTCATCTACGCGATCGTGCAAAGCTTTTTCTTGTGCGAACGCGAGGATTTTTGGTGTGTAAAGCTCAAAGGGATTTTGCTCGGTCTTATACTGATCCCCGTTCTTTTCTACACCTACAACGGCATTATAGGGCGATCCCCCGACTGGATAAACATTGCAATTTTCTTTATTTCGGCAGCAGTCGCTTATATATATGAAACGCGGCAGTTTAATAACAAAAAAACCGTTTGCAAAAATCCAAAGATTGCAATCGGCATTCTCTGTGTAATTGCCGTTTTATTCGTTGTGTTTACTTTTATTACACCCGAAATCGGAATTTTCAAGGACCCGCTGACAGGCACACATGGAATATAAAACAAGCCGATGAGGATTTATGTTTTTCTCATCGGCTTGCTTATATTAAATTCCTTCTTCGTCATTATTTTCCAAAGCCTCTGCCAAATCCTTTTTCTTTTTGACCGAGGTCGCAATCACTGCGTCAATATTGTCAATAATAAATCTCTGCGCCTCTTCTGTAAAATATATAGCAGGATTTTTTTGCCAAAATGTTCCCAAAATTGAACAACAAGACCAATGGTCTCGCCCGCTTCGGTAGGAAAGTATTTTAGGGTCCTTTCTTCCCATTCTCTGAGCTCTATCATACCTATATTAAACAGCCACTGCGTGATCTGACTAC
>JAZSIV010000132.1:0-8790 GCA_045533995.1 Eubacteriales bacterium | reverse complement strand
TTGGCCTCCGACTTAGAAGCTCTCAAAATTAGCCTCTGCGGGAACACCCTCCGAAGCTGTTCCGTCATTAATAGCCTCAACGGGATTTCCGTGAAGTGCGTCAAGCATACCCGAAAGAGCTACGCAGAATCCGTAGCCTCCCGCGTCCACAACGCCGACCTCTTTAAGAACGGGAAGCATATCGGGTGTTTTAGCAAGCGCCTCGTTAGCCTCTTTGAGCATAAGCTCGAAAAGTCCCACAACGTCGCCCGCAAAATCCTTCTCTGCAACTTCAACTGCCTTTTCCGAAGTCATTCTCATAACGGTAAGTATAGTTCCCTCGGCGGGCTTCATTACAGCTTTGTAAGCTTCCTCCGTACCCATCTTGAAGGCCTTTGCAACGTCGGGGGCATCTGCCTCGTCGAGCTCCTTGAATGTCTTTGACATTCCTCTGAAGAAGAGAGAAAGAATAGCGCCCGAGTTTCCTCTTGCAGAGCGAAGCACCATGGGAGCCATCTTTGTTGCGCACTCAGAGAGCGCGCCGTCAAAGCCCTTAAGCGCTCTTACGCTACTCAAGGTAAGCGTCATATTTATTCCCGTATCACCGTCCGGCACGGGAAAAACGTTCATGTTGTTTATTGCCGTTTTGTTGTTATCAAGCGCATTTGCTGCCGACACAAGCATTTCGGCAAAGGTATGTCCATTTATAAGCATCTGAAAATCTCCAAATATTATTATCTTTTTTCAGCCATGAAGAACAAAGCAAGTGTTCCGGGACCGGAGTGTGCACCAATAACGGGGCCAACGTATGAAATTATTACATCTTGTACCGAAAGCTCATTCTTTATCTTCTCAGCAAGATACTGAGCATCTTCAATACAGTCTCCGTGACTGATAAATACTGTCTGTTTTTCAATGTTTATCGCACTTTCCTTGAGCTTTGCAAAAAGTGCATCTATTGACGCCTTGCGCCCTCTTGCCGTGCTGACCTTTATAAGCTTACCTTCGTTGTCAACGTGCATTACCGGCTTGATGCTGAGCATCGTGCCGACAAGTGCCGTTGCCGCGCTTACTCTGCCCCCTCTCTTAAGGAAGAACAGATCGTTTACAGTAAACCAGTGTGCGAGGTTCATTTTATTATTTTCCACAAAATCGCGAACCTCTTCTATCGACTTTCCTTCTCTCTGCATATTTGCCGCATACCAAACGAGAAGTCCCTGTCCCATTGAAGCCGCAAGAGTATCTACCGTGTAAATCTTTCTGTCGGGATATTTCTCCGCAAGCTCGCCTGCCGCAACAAAAGCTGAACTGTAGGTGCTGCTGAGTCCCGAAGAAAATCCTATATAAAGAAGATCCTTTCCCTCACCGAGCACCGCTTCCATCTCATCTGTAAAGCGGTCAATTCCTACTGCCGAGGTCGTTACCATCTTGCCCTCACGCAAGAGGTCATAAAACTTCTTCGTGTCTATTCCGTCATTTTTTTGAGCGGCTTCTCCCTTGACGATAAAGTCAAGAGTTATTACCTTTATACCGAATTCTTTGACAATTTCCACAGGAAGATCGCAAGACGAATCGGTCATTATCAAATAGTCATTCATATATCTATCCTTTCAGCAACTTCTTAATGTAGTATCGAATACTATTATACACATTCCTATACTTTTTGTCAAGTCTGTGTAATATTTTAGTGTACCAAATGTCTCTTGATCTTTCTTGAGGTTGTTTTTTCAAACTCTGTTCTTCTGATCTCAATTGCCTTTATCTGCTTATATGTGGGCAGCTTCTTGTTCATCGAATTGATCTCGTTCTGAAGAACCCTTATTACTGTTTCATCCGAAACGTTTTCGTCAAACTTTGTATAGTCGGGATAGATTATCGCCGTAAGTGTTACCTTGTCGGTTCTGCTGGGCGCACGTCCGACAACTACGCTCTCAACGACGAGATCAATATTTCCGAGATACTCTTCTATCTCCTCGGGGAATACGTTCTTTCCGTTTTCAAGTACGATAACGGTCTTTATACGTCCTGTAATATAAACGTATCCTTCGGCATCCATATATCCTATATCTCCCGTGCGGAACCATCCGTCGCTTGTGAATGCGATATCGTTTGCTTCCTCATTATCGAAGTAGCCGAGCATTACGTTGTCACCCTTCACCTCTATCTCGCCCTCGTTAAAGCCGAATTCGTTAACTGTTTTTCCTGCTATTCTTACCTGACAGCAAGGAACAGCGGGACCAACCGAGCCATACTTACGTGCATAGTAAGGTGTTACACATGTAAGAGGAGCACACTCTGTTATACCGAATCCCTCATAAATAGAGATTCCGAGATTTTCAAAAAACTCTATCATTCTGGGGTTAAGAGCAGCTCCGCCGCAAATGATCTTCTCAAGTCTTCCGCCAAAGGTATCGTGAACCTGCGCAAGAATTTCACGGCGCTTATCTATACCGATAGTTGAAAGAGCCTTTGACGCTCCAATACCGATTTTAAGAAGCTTATCCTTGCCTGTCTTTTTAGCCTCTGCCCAGATCTTCTTATACATAGTGTAAACAAAGAGAGGAACGAGGACAAGACCTGTGGGCTTGAATATCTGGAAGTTCTTAACAAGATGTGTAAGGCTGTCGTTGATGCAGACGTGCATACCGTAAATAAGTGCCGCAAGCATACAAGCAAGCTCATAGGTATGGTGTATGGGAAGAACAGAAACGATAACGTCCTCGGGGTTAAAGTCAACAGTTTCAGCAGCGGCATTTACAACCGAGAAAATGTTTTTCTGGCTGAGCATTACTGCCTTGCTCGTACCTGTTGTGCCCGACGTAAAGAGCAGCTCTGCAAGCTTTTCCTTATTTTCTATCTTCGGATACTTATATCCCATTGCGATCTCGTTCTCACCAAGCTCAACAAGCTTATCAAAGCTTACAGAGTAATCCTCGGAACTTGCCTTCTCATCGGGGCAGATCGGGATAAAATATTTAAGAGACTTATGTCCGTCCTTTATCTTCTTAAAGCTTTCGTTGAATTTTTCGGAGTATATGATAGCATCAGCATCTACCCATGCAAGAAACTCGGATATAACGTTAACGTCAAGCTCCTTGTCCATAGGAATAACAACGCTTCCGCTTGCAAGAATACCGACGTAAGAAGAAACCCACTGATAAGACGTCTCGCCTATAACTGCTATTTTCTTACCCGAAAGTCCCATTGAGGAGATTCCCGCAGCAACCTTCTTGACAGTATCGGCAACTTCAGAATATGTCATATCGTGAAGCTTTCTCGATTTATCAAAGTAAGAAAAAGCAACTCTTGAGCCGTGCTTATCGAGTGTACGGCAAAAATCTACAACGTCAGTTACTCGCTCATATTTTCTTTCTGTTTTGGGCTTGTAATGCACCTTCGGTGCTGCCGCCTTAGCTGAACTTGTGTTACCAATTGCAAATTTCATAATTACAAAATCAAACCTTTCTCAATATTATCTTCGGATTTTTTTAATTTTTCGTTTATCTGTTCAAACACTGAATAAAATTGCTCGATATCCTCTTTGGGTATCTCCATATTTACGTATCTTACGATGCTGTCAACAATATCGTTTATCTCATCTGTAATATTCCTTCCCTGCTCGGTCAAGAAAAATTTACGGTTGTATGCCTTTTTCGTCGTATCCGCGCACACGTATTGCTTTTCCATAAGCTCTTTTACTATTCGTGTTATCTGTGCCTTGTCTATATCACAGTTATCGGCGATCTCGCTCTTTGTCAATCCCAAGGGATTTTCATAAAGCTGACGAAGACAAATAGTATGTGTACCGGTCAGTCCGTATTTAGACATTTGTCTGCTTTTTAATCGTTGCAAGGACTTTGACGCGCCCGAGACCATTTGTCCAAAGCGCTCAAAACTATCTCCCTCCAAATTTTACACCTCCCAAAATAACCTTTCGCAAAATAGCTAAAAAGCCTTTTTTCGACGCTCAAAGAATATTATATCACAATTTTGTTGAGTTGTCAATATCTTTTTTGCAATGCACTTCATACATACAAATATACAAAAAAGCACGGCGTTTTTATGCCGTGCTTTAAGTTTTTTCATCATTGTATTATTATACAATAGAGATCGGCAATATAGCCTGCCCTTCTAATATATTTCTAAAGCTTTCTTCACTATCGATCTGGGCTCTTACTCCCTCTATATGTATAAGTCTTAAAGCGGCGTAGTTATAGGTCGAAAGCGGGCGGTCAAGTGCATCGTCGGACTGTGCACAAACGAGCACGTCCCCTCCCTCGAAGCCGCTTATTATCAGCGTGTGATAAAAAACTCCGTCAGAATTTTGAAGCTGAATAACGTCTCCTATCTGTACCTGACGAGGCTGAGTTGCGATCACCCCATAAGGACCCGTACCGCCGTTCGCCTCTGTAAACTCGGGAACTCCGACAAGAAAATTGTAAAACTCATCAACACCGCTCCACGCAGGCGCTCGGTCTTCGGGCGATATGTAGTACCAACCATAGGTTGGGGTAAAATTCATAACTCCGCTTCCCGCAAAAACACATTGTGAAACAAAATTTGTGCAGTTCCCGCCAATGCCCGTAAAATCAATAAAAAGAGGGTTGCGGGAAAGCGCCCATCTTTTTGCGTATTCGACTGCCCTCTCTCTGCTGTACTCAAATTCTATTATCATTACACAAAACCTCGCTTTCTTTTTCATTCATAAAAAGTATATTCAAAATCCTTCTTTTTGTGTATTGAAGTGGGCAGGATTATATGTTATAATTAAACTATAAAAGTTTATGCGGGGTGATGAGTTATGCCAAAAATATTACATACGGGAGATCTGCATCTTGACAGTCCGTTCTCCTCTCTTTCACTTGCGGAAAGTGAGGCGGCGCGTGAAAGACAGCTCGGCACGTTTTGCAGAATGATGAAATATGCAAAAGACGAAGCTATCGATCTCGTACTTATAAGCGGTGACATGTTTGACGGAAAATACATAACCAAAAGGACAGCGGATATTGTATGCAAAGAGCTGCAAGATCTGCCCTGCCCTGTTGTCATCGCGCCCGGCAACCACGATCCCTTTTCTGATATATCCCTCTATCGCGATAATAAGCTTCCCTCAAACGTATACGTCTTTTCATCCGAGGAAATGCAGATGTTTGACTTTGACGAAATAGGTCTGCGCGTTTGCGGATATGCTTTTGTGTCCGACTCACTCGAACACTCGCCCCTTAATAACTTCGTACCCCTACCCACAAATAACGATCTTATTTTGTGTGCCCACGCCGACACGACCTCGCCCTCATCAAAATACGCGCCTTTGAGCGTTTCAGATATTGAAAGATGCGGCTTTGTCTATGCGGCACTTGGACATATTCATAATCCGCCCGAAATAAACGGTTCAAAATCTCTTATCAAATACTGTGGATTCCCCGAGGGACGCAGCTTTGACGAGCTTGGCAAGGGCGGTGCCTTCTGCGTAACTGTAAAGGATGGAAAAGCAACTGCCGAAAAGTTGGTCTTCGCATCTCACAGCTTTGAGGAGACCACGCTTGACGTCAGCGGCACCGAAAGTAACGAGGATATTGAAAAAATGATAACCGAGCACATAAATGCGCTCGGCTTTGACGAGACGGTTTCTCTATGCATAAAGCTTGTGGGAACAGTTTCCCTTGCGTGCAATCCGAACGAGCAAAAGCTCTCGAAGATCAAAAGCGGACTTAACACACTAAAAATAAAAGACCGCACGATTCCAATGCCAGATAGCGAGTATCTTGAGAGGGATCTTACAATTCGCGGCGAGGTATACAGAACTCTTATACCCTACCTTAAAAGCGACGATGCAGAGAAAAGACGCAAGGGCGCCGATGCACTTCGCATAGCGCTTTGCGCTATTGACGGTGGCAATCTTACCGAACTAATTTCCCTTGAAGAAAACAACCAAGGAGGCACATTGTGAGGATTGTTAAAATTGAAATTAAAGAATTTGGAAAGCTTCGCAATATGACCCTTGATCTTTCAGAGGGGCTTACGGTTATCGAGGGCGAGAACGAAGCGGGAAAAAGCACTCTCTTGCTCTTTATCAAATTTATGCTTTACGGAATTGCCAAAAAGACAAGAGCTACGTCTGTCTCCGAGGCAGAACGCGCGCTTAACCGAGATAGCGAGAGTGCTTCGGGAAGCATGACGGTCTCCCACCTCGGCAAGCTTTACAGAATCGACCGAAAGCTGCATAAAACGGCAAGAAGCCTTGTTGACAAGCTACAGGTTACAGACTGTGAAACAGCTCTGCCCGTGGACGTTAAGAATTCTCCCGGAGAATTTTTCCTCGGCATTCCCTCGGAGGTATTTGAGAGCAGCTGCTCTGTCTCACAGCTTTCAAACACAAGCATTAAGGGCGAGAGCATTGGATATGCGATGCAGAATCTAATTTCAAGTGCCGATGAAACGGTAGATATTCAGAAAACGGTCAAGCTCCTTGAATCCGCGCGGGTCAAATATCTTCACAAGGATTCAAAGGGCGGCAGTATATATGAGCTTGAAAGTCAAAAAGAGCTCCTTGAAGAAAGATACGCAAAGGCTGTTGAGGATAGCTGTGAAACCGACCGACTGAATGCCGAGATAATAAAGCTCGACGCCAAAATTGCAGAGGTGTCCGAAAGGCAGCACAAGGCAGACGAGCTCTTTTCAAAAATAAATCTGCGAACCGTCATAATGCTTTTCGACAAGCTTCATATCTATGAAAAAGAGCTTGATGAAAACAACAAAAAGCTCAAAGCATCTACAGAAAGCATTACCAAAAACGGCATTACACCCGACAGAAGCTTCCTCGCAAGGCTTATAAATATTCGCAACGAGCTCGAGCTATCGCGAAACGAATATGACAAGGCGTGCGATAAACAAAACAAGCTTCTCGAACAAGGACTTAAAAATAACAAAGATAACGAAGAGCTAAACAAAGTATCCAAGCTTGGCGGAAAGGATGCACTTGAGCAAAAATTCTCCGCGCTCACAAAGAAAGCAAAGAAAAACGTTACCTTTGCAGTCTTTTTTGGAGTCATAACAGTACTCGCCACAGCGGGTGCGGTAATCTCGGCTTTGCCGATATTCTTTACAACTCTTCCGCTCTTCGAGATATCTTTGTGCGCGGCAGTATTTTCACTTGTTTTGTCGGTCTTAACACTATCTATGCGCACAAAAGCGAGAAAAGAACTTAATAATCTCTGTGCACTGCTCGGCATTTCCCTGTCGAATATTGACAGATATTTTGCCGATATAGAAGCCGCAGCGGCAAGAATGGAAGAGCTTAACGACAGCCTTTCCAAATGCGAGGCAGAAAAAACGATAAGACGTCAGCTTCTCGATAACTCCTTCTCAAAGCTTGATGCAATACTTTCTCCGTATCTCAAAGTAGATTTGATTGACAAAAATACCGCAGTCAACTCACTTGAAAATTTGATAGAAAATATTTCACATTATTGCGACGAAAAGGAAAAGACTCTCGGCACGATAGCATCGCTCGAATCAAAAATACGTGACCTTTCAAGCGAACTCACCGAATATAACGAACATCAAGTGCGCAGAAAGGTATCCAAAGAAATTCTTTCTATGAGCGAAAACGAGATACAGCAAGCAAAGAAAGAAAAGAGCTATTACGATCTTCAGCTCAAAGCCTTGAATGACAAAAGGCTTTTATACGAAAGATCGCTGCTCGAAAGAAAATACAGCACTCAAAACCCATTTGACGTTGCGGCAAGATTAGAGGAGGCAAACGGCAAGCTTGAAGCACAAAAAAAGGTATACGAATCCATAGCACTTGCTATAGATACGGTGAACACGGCAGGTGAAAATATAAGAAAGACTCTTACCCCAAAGCTTCACCTGCTTGCAAACGAATATCTTTCTCAGATGACGGGCGGCAAATACGACTCTCTCGGAATAAACGAAAAGCTTGAGCTTTCTATGACAGAGGACGGATTTGCATACTCTGCCGATGCTTTCAGCACGGGAACAAAGGATATAGCCTATATAACGCTTCGTCTTGCCCTTCTTGGAGCTTTGCCATGCGATGAGCTTCCGCCCATTTTTATGGATGAAACTCTCGCGATGATAGACGACCGACGTACTGTAAATATTCTCTTCCTTCTCTCTGATCACTGCAACCGCGGCGGACAGTGTATACTGTTTACCTGCCACGACAGAGAAGCAAACCTGTGTCGAACAAACGGTATTTCACACGAAAAAGTAACAATTTAATTGAAATCAGCCGCACTTTTGCGGCTGATTTTTAATTATTAAAAAAATTTATTGAAAAGATCAGTAAAATATGATATAATAAAGTTTAATGAAATTTTAGCAGTTATCGGAGGAAATAAAATAATATGGGATTTTTCTCAACCTTATTTGGAGAAGGAATAATGGGACACATCGTCGGCTTCAACTCCAACCTTTATATATACGGTTCTATAATTTGTGCCTTGCTCGCTTACCTTCTCGGAAGCATCAATTTCGCAATAATTATTTCAAGAAAGCAGTTCAATGAAGATATTCGCAAATACGGTAGCGGAAACGCAGGCATGACGAATATGATGCGTACATACGGCAAGAGTGCCGCGGCGCTTACCTTACTTGGAGATGCTCTCAAGGCGGTAGTCGCAACCCTTATCGGTTATCTTGTTCTCGGGCAGTTTGGCGCTTACCTTGCGGGATTTTTCTGCATAATCGGTCACATGTTTCCTATATTCTACAATTTCAAGGGCGGCAAGGGTGTTGTCACGGCATCAGCATCTATACTTATGTGCAATCCTTACGTTTTCCTCG
>JAZSIV010000019.1:0-9988 GCA_045533995.1 Eubacteriales bacterium | reverse complement strand
CTCTGTCCTTTTCCGTAGGGGCGAAATGCGTACGCTCGCGGGCGTACACAGAATGCCGGTACGAAGGTGATTTTCTATCGGCAGGTAAAACCTGCTTTATGGAAAGCACCCGTAGCCTCGCTTTTTAATTTGATTTTAACCTTTTATTTTTTCTGAATTCAACAAATGACTTGATTGTATCCGCAAGGCAGATAGCCGAGAGGATCGCGGTAAACGAGTAAACGAGCAGGGTATTGATCGTTATATAATAGTTGAATCTGAAAAGAAGGAATACAAAAGGAACGAACATCGGTATCAGTATCTTAAAGTCCGTTCTCTCCGCCTCGCTCTTTTGGTTACACAGGAGCACGAGCGGAACAAGGAAGAATGCCCATACGTATTGGCTTGTAAGTGGAGGTGCGGTGAGCATAAGGATAACTCCCTTAACAACGCTTTTCCATCTTTCTTCCTTCAAAAAGGGAGATGCCATAAAGGATATAAGCGACAAGAAGCACCACAGATAAGCTCCGATAGAGAGAACGGATGACGGGATATGCAGGAATTTTGCGACTACCGAGATGGCGCTGCTTGACGACGATTTTTTTGAAGAAAAGCTAAAAGTATTTTTAAGGAGCGTTATGATACACTCGGGGCCTCCGAAGAAGAAGGACGGTACTATCATAAGCACAGCAAAGTATAAAAGGCATCTTGCAAGCTCCTTGTAACGCTTGTCCGATATAAAGAGCCACATAAAGAGTGCAGGGTAAAGCTTGAGTGCGGCGGATACCGCAAGAGCGATAATTCCGATCTCTCGAATCGCCTTGCTTTCGCTGTTATAGGTAAATGCGAAAACGGCAAGTGTAAGAAGACAGAGAACAAGGATATTTCCTCTCTCGATCATATAAAGAGTTGCCGAGTTAAAAACGGCAAAGAATCCAAAGAGAATGGAAAGTAATTTTTTTCTGTTGATGCTTTCTCTGAAAACGGAGAAGAGTGCTATTACACAGATGATCACTATAATAACAAAAAGAAGAATTGCCGACGGATAATTTACCCAATCCTCTCTGTAAAAGAAAGAGGTGTTATTAAAGCCGTGAGGCGCGAACTGTGATATGGCGAGGAAAATAAGGTTCGCAAGGGGTGGATATATTACCTTTCTTACGGTATATACCGCAGGCCCTTGTGCCGCGTCACGCACAGAGTTGAAATAGTCCATAAAGAGATCGTCTGCGCGCAGAAAGAACATATCGGAAAAGCGTCCGTTTCCAATGCACAGATAGGTTATCACGTAGACAATAAAGCTTAAGGACATCAGCAATACAAAGAGCTCGGCAGGGTCCTTGCGCTTCAGAAGAGAAGTGAGGGCGTTGCCGCATTTTGCGAACAGATTGTTTTTGTTTTTATACATGTTTTATCCTTAAAATGTATTTACCGAAAAAATGGTATAAGTTTACAAATTTATAATATATAACTATACGATATTCTCTGGATATTATAACATAAAGAAAAATTTAAGTCAATAGTAAAGATATTCCGAAATATATGTTGAAAAATGTGTTTACAAATCGAAAAAATGATGATATAATATCGGGTGGTGAATATGCAAAAAAATCTATTTGCGTTATTGTGCCAATTGCCAAAAAGAAAGGAACGTGTAATATGGATCGTCTTGAAAGAATACATAAGTTACTGTTTGATACGCTTGTGGTTATCGACGAGTTCTGCAAGAAACACGACATAACTTATTATCTCGATTCGGGAACACTTCTCGGTGCCGTTCGCCACAAGGATTTTATTCCGTGGGATGACGATGCAGACATTACAATGAAGCGTGAGGATTACGAGAAATTCTGTGCCTACGCTCACGAGCTTCCCGAGCCATACGTGTTGGTAAAGCCCGATACGTACGGCGGATATTTTTTTGATTTTACACCCAGAGTGCTGAATATGGATGAGCCTTTACGAGAGGAGACCGACGAGGACAGGGCACAGAATAATTATCAGAACAGAGTGTGTGTCGATATTTTTATTATTGACAGAGCACCTGATCGAAATTCTGTCTTCTCGCGTATGGTACTTCGCCAAAAAATGGTTTACGGATATGCTATGGCACACCGTTATTCAAAGGGAAAAGAGAAGCATACGTTTATACAAAAGCTTCAGATCGCTGTGCTTGGCACGCTCGGACGCTTTATGAAGCTTGAGAGGATATTTGAAAAGCAGGACAAGATAAGCACGGCATACAGATACGATATGACGTCACATTACTGCGTCACAAATTTCCCCGTGCGCGCACTGTCGCACAGATTTGACAATGAGATATTTGATAATTTGGTAAAGCTTACCATTCGCGGATATGAATTTAACTGTCCCGCGGGATACGACAGTATTCTTACAAAATATTACGGCGATTATATGACCCCTCCGAAAAAAGAGGAAAGGGTGTCTATACATATCGGTGATAAATAATGAAGCTTAAAAAACTTATCGGACCCGATAACGTAAAAAAGGTCTATGACCTTATTATGAGCGTGTCTGCCATAGTTGTTTTCAATATGGTGATACAGCTCTTTCTGTATCCCTTTATTGCCGCAAGAATGGGTAACGAGGGATTCGGACTTGTGCGGTCTATGATGGCGCTCGTAAGCATTACTGCGGGCTCACTCGGTACGTCTGCAAACTACTCGAGAATGATGACCGAAAACAAATACAAGCCAGCGAACAGTAATTACGTTTATATCTTGCTCTTCGGAGGTGTTGTATGTGCCCTCATAGGAGTGGCATACATGGACGGGCTTGGAGCCCTCACTCTTCCGTCGGCACTTCTGTTTTCTTTGCTTCTGATATTGACGGCATTCAGATATTATTCTGACGTCAGCTTCAGAATGAAGACCGATTTCTTCGGTTATATGATATTTTACTTTGCAGTGGCAGCAGGCTATGCCGTCGGCGCATTAGTATATTTCCTTACAAAGCAATGGTTTACCGCATTTATCGTGGGCGAAGCTGCGGGAATTTCGTTCGTGGTGATAAGGGGTACTATCTACAAACGCGCCCTTGCAAAGCCTGATAAAAGCCTCAGGCAGGTTGGAAAGAGCATGAGCTATCTGCTCTCCTCAAACCTTATGGAGAATCTTACACTTAATGCCGACGGAATTATTCTTGTCGCATTTTGCAAAGAGGAAGCAGTTGCGGTCTTCTATACGGCGTCGCTTCTCGGTAAGGTGATCGCTATGTTGTCAGCTCCCTTGAATTCTCTGATCATAAGCTATCTTGTAAAGAGCAAGGTGAAGCTTGATAAAAAATTCTGGTCAATTGCGCTTGTGGCATCGGGAGCTATCGGACTGCTTGCTTTTGCGGGCTGTACTCTCGTATCTCCCTTGTTCATCGGCATTTTCTATCCCTCGCTTTCAGAGGCGGTCAGAGGATATATAGTTCCCGCCATTCTCGGTCAGATATTCTATTTTATCTCGGGAGTGCTACTCGTAATACTTCTCAAATTCAATGGGGAGAAAAAACAGTTCTTTATCAATGCGTCCTACTGTGCCGAATTTTTCGTTATTGTCTCGGTGATGACAGCCCTTTGGGGTCTTGGCGGATTTATATGGGGCGTGCTTACCGCAAATGCGATAAGATTTGTGGGAGTATCACTTCTCGGCTGTCTGTTGGTAATGAAAATAAAGAAAGAAGAAATATAATAAAACGAACTTTGCAGGATCCGATATTTTCGGATCCTGCAAAATTGCGGACTTTTTAATATAACAAGGAAAAACTTACTATGCATCTTGTATCATTTCTAAAAAAGAATACGGTCATGCTCGTCGCCCTCGTGGCGGCTTTTATTACGAGTATCGTTATAAAGCCCGACGTCGAATACATCGGTTATTTTGACTTCAAGACGCTGACCTGCCTTTTCTGCGTTCTTGCTGTAGTGTGTGCGCTCAAGGATATTAATTTCTTTTATATACTTGCACACAAAATAGTTGAGCATTTTAAGACGGCAAAGCTTTGTATTCTTGTGCTCGTCTATATAACCTTTATAGGCTCGATGCTTATCGCCAACGATATGGCTTTGCTTACCTTTTTGCCGCTTGGATATCTTGTTCTTTCGTCAACAGGCAAGCAGAAATATATGGCATTTACCTTTATAATGCAGAATATCGCGGCAAACCTTGGCGGAATGCTGACCCCCTTCGGTAATCCACAGAATCTTTACCTCTATACGAAATTCAACATTCCCGTTGGCGAATTTATGTCAATAATGGCTCTGCCGTTTGTTTTTGCGGTAGCTCTTATTACCGTATTCTGCCTTGTTTTCGTAAAATCCGAGCCGCTTGCGGTCGAGGACAGCGAGGTAAGACTTCCAACGACAAAAACAGCGATATACCTCTTTTTGTTCCTCTTGTCGGTGCTCATCGTATTCAGGGGTATAGATTATAAATTAGGGCTTGTTATAATTTTTATAGCATTGCTTTTCCTTGACAAGCACGCGCTTGTGAGTGTTGATTACCCACTTCTTCTGACCTTTGTTTTCTTCTTTATATTTGCGGGAAATATGGCAAGAATTGACGTGGTGCGAAGCTTTTTCGATATGCTCCTGCAAAAGAATACTCTTATATTCAGTATTCTTTCGTGTCAGGTGATAAGCAACGTTCCGTCGGCGATACTTCTGTCACAATTTACAGGTAATTATGCCGATCTCCTGCTTGGTGTAAATATCGGCGGCGTGGGAACTCTTATCTCCTCGCTTGCAAGTCTTATTACCTTCAGGGAATACGTCAAGCATAATCCGGGCAAGACGGGTTATTATATTTTGATGTTTTCTGCCCTCAATTTTGCATTTCTTATTTTACTTACCGCTTTTGCATTGCTTATAAAAGGGTTGCTCTGATAAAAGACGGACAAGTCATACGACTTGTCCGTTTTTTGTTATTCGGATTTTTTCTTTTGGCAGGGCTCGTCAAAGAAACCGACGAGATCTACCTCGTATCTGCCGTCCTCATTTTTCTTAAAGCCTATGGCGCGTATAAGTCCCTCGTCATGGCACTCGCCGTCAAAGAAGGCTCTGTGTATTCCGCAAAGGTCAATAAAATTAAGTGTTCCTCTGCCCATAACGAAAAGGGGCTCGAATATGTTTTCTGTGTAATCGGTAGCTGCAGCTATGTCGTATATTATGCCGCCCTCGGCACTGAGCTTGAACTGGCATACACCAGCGAGAATATCGTCAACGGTTGCCGAGTATGCAAGAAGGTCAGCCTTGTATTCAACTCCGCATTTTCTGCAGATCTCGGCTTGCTCCTCTTTTGACTGTATTGGAAGTACTTTAAGCATTTATGTGTTGTCCTTTCACTGTTAGTTGTTTTCTTTTGCTTTTTTGAGGTATCCGATCTCGCTGTCGGTAAGATATCTCCATTTTCCGACCTCGAGCTCGTCAAGCTTTATATTTCCGATAGCTATTCTTTGAAGCCGTGATATTTTAAGCTCCGCAATCTCACACATCTTCCGTATCTGCCTGTTTCTGCCCTCGAAAAGTGTCATGCAAAGGGTGGTGCTGTTGTCTGTGTCGCTCGAAAGGACTTCGACCTTTACGGGCAATATTTCGTATCCGTCGAGCACGAGAGGAGAGCGCAGTATCCGGAGCTTCTCACCGCTTACCTTTCCGTTTACCGTTACCATGTATATCTTCGGTATTTCGTGGCGCGGGTGGGTGAGTTTGTTTGTCAGCTCGCCGTCGTTAGTGAGAATTAAAAGACCGTCGGAATCCAGATCAAGTCTGCCTACGGGATAGACTCTTGTGCCAACGCTTTTAGTAAGCTCTGCCACGCTTGCGCGTCCCTTTTCATCGGACATCGTTGTAACGTAGCCGCGAGGCTTGTTGAGCATTATATATACGTTGCCCTCTTTTTTGGCGCTTATTACCTTACCCTTGTAGGTCACGGTGTCTGACTCGGGGTCGATACGCATACCGATAGTGGCAGGCTCGCCGTTTATCAGCACCTTGCCATTTTTTATTTCCTCTTCAGCCGCTCGGCGCGACATAACACCGCAGTCGGTGAAATATTTTTGAATCTTTATGTATTCCATAATTTTGTTTATGAAAAAATGTTCTTTATTTTTTCAAAAAAACCTTCTTTATTTTCTAATTTTTCTGTTCCGCTGATAAAGACAAGATCGGAAGAAGCTATTATTTTCCCGTCTATAATATAGGAGACCCTGCCGCCCACCTGATTTGGTTTGACGGGGGCAAATTCAAAGCGATTTACCGTTTCTATTACACATTCGGCATCCTTGGCGTTGCCTTTTGGGAGAATTGCCGAAAGCTCGTCTGTGTTCGATAAAATAACGTGATCGTCCACTCCGCCCGTGACGGGAAGGGAATAGTTAAAATTTCCTTTGCTTGCAAAGACGACGCGCTCAAAATTTTCAAATCCTGTATCAAGTAGCTTTGTGTGGTCGTTCCAATCGTCCGAGGCATTGAGAGTGACCGCGATAAGCACAAATCCGTCGCGCTCTGCAGCACTTACAAGACACCGACCGCTTTTCTTGGTAAATCCCGTCTTTACCCCGATAGCCCCGTCATAGCGCGAAAGCATTTTGTTGTGGTTGTAGAGCACACGCACATTGCCCTCTATGGGGGTTATAGTGTGCTTTTTTGTGGCAACTATCTTTTTTACCGTGGGATCGGAGAGCGCCTCTGCCGCAATGATAGCAAGCTCGCGCGCAGTCGTATAGTGATCCTCGTCATAAAGCCCGTGCGGATTTGTAAAGTGTGTGTCGGATAGACCCAGCTCACGCGCGCAGTCGTTCATCATATCGCAGAAGCCGTCGATGCTTCCGCCGACAGCTATCGCAATAGCCGCTGCCGCGTCATTTGCCGATTCGAGAAGCATCGCATAAAGCAGATCCTCCATCGTCATTCTCTCACCCGCATAAAGATATATAGATGAGCCCTCAACGCCAACCGCTGCCGCATCGACCTTGACCTCCTTCTGAAGATCAAAATTCCTCGCCGCAACAAGAGCAGTCATTATTTTCGTCGTGCTCGCCATAGCCATTCTTTTGTCGGCATTTTTTCCGCAGATAACGGTGCTGCCGTCGCCACACATAAGGATCGCCGACTCGGCAGACAGCGAGGGACATTCTATAGGTGCAAAGACCGTTTGCGCCCCGTTCTTTTCTTTTGTGTCGTAAAGAATATCCTTTGCTGCGGGTGTTATCGTGATGCTTATCCACAGGACAAAAGACAAAAGCAAAAGAAATATTTTTTTAGGCATACAGACCTCACCTCAAAATAATTTAATCTCTAAATTATATTGAGGCGAGGGTAAAAAAATTACAAATTTCCGGTCGTGTCCCGACCGAGAGGACAAGTGTTTACTGTTCGTCCTTGTTTTTTGCAAAAAGGTCCTTTATTTTTGCAATGATATCGGGTGTTCTCTCTACGAGATCGGCGATCTGGTCAACGGGATCGGGCTTGCCCTTTGATCCAACATTTATAAACTCAACCTCGCCATTCTTATCAACGATAAGGAAGCCTACGGGAGCTACCATAAGGCCCGTGCCTCCGCCACCGCCGAAATTCTGGGGCTTTTGGCGCTCTGTCTTATCATTGTAATCCACACCGCCCGACGCAATGCCGACCGAGATCTTTGAGATAGGAATAATAGTTGTTCCAACCTCTGTGCTTATAGGCTCACCTACAACGGTGTTAGCGTCTACCATAGAGCGAATATTTTCAAGGGATGATTTGATTATTTCGGGTATCTTGTTTTCGTTTGCCATAACCGAGAATCCTTTCGTGTAAGTTTATATCGTGATTTTATTTCTTATTGTTTTCAAATTTATGTGCTTGAGCCGCGCCGCTTCTGTCTGCCTTTTGCTGTTGGCTTATCTTCTTTTTAATAAGGCTCGCGAGTGCCGACAGGGCAATATGAAATACGTGCCATACGCGCAGTGAAAAAGCGAGCTTTATATCTGCGGTGGGAGTGTCTGAAAGAAAATCCGTCGAGATATCAATGTCTGCTTTTTGTAAGCCTCTTACGTTTTTATTATTTCGCAGTATTTCAAAAAGATATGCCACCGTTTGAGAGACTGTGCCGTAAGCAATAGCAGTCGTGGCAGGGTCAGGCGTCGCGACCTTTATGCGAAAGCGCGCAACGTCGACTCTCAAGTGTCCGAAAAAGCGTTTAAGTATGACCTTGACAAGAACAAGCACGAGGTCGACTGTGTCGATTATCTCGCCAATGCTTTTCTTTTCTTTCTTTTTTTGACGTTTTTCCTCATCCTTCTTTTGTTTTGAAAGTCGCTTTTTTTCAGCTTTTTTATCGGCTTTTTGTTGCTTTTTCAGCTTTATTTTCTCACTCTTTTTTTTGCTCATTGAGCGCACTCTTTTGCCGCTCTTTTTCTTTGGAAGGAGCTTTATCTTAATAAAGAGGACGCGCAGGGAGAGTGAAAGCTCATCGGAATACCCGATGGTTATAACGGCGCGGAGCGAGAAAAGGAATACAAAGAAAAGAAGTATAAGCCCAATTATCAAAAGTGCTGTCGTTTTTCTCGCCTCCCGTCCTTATAGGTTTTAATTATGTGATCAAAATATAATTTATTATTGTCTTTTTTTCTCTTTGATTATTCAGCCTCGGCGCTATTGACGCTATCGTTGTCGGTATCAAGCTCAAGCTGTATCTGGCTGTCGTCAACGGGGAGGATCGGCAGCTCCTCTTTCTTCGGAAGCATTATCTCGGTCGCGGGTAGCTCGGAAAGAGAATTAAGACCGAAAACTCTTAAAAATTTGTCTGTTGTAACGTAAAGCATAGGTCTGCCGGGAGCATCGAGTCTGCCGCACGAGGTGATAAGTGCCTTATCGATAAGTGAGTTTACGGCATAAGAGCTGTCAACTCCGCGTACCTGATCAATAAAGCTTCTCGTTACGGGCTGATTGTATGCAACGACCGCGAGCACCTCCATAGAGGATGCCGAAAGGTTTCCTCCGCGTCGAATACCGAGAGCTTCTCTGATATAAGGCGCATACTGCTCCTTGGTAGAGAGCTGACAGGTCTCTGGGAAGAGCAAAAGGCTTATTCCTCTGTTTTCTGCGCAGTAGCTCTCACTCATGTGCTCGATAAGTGTTCTTGTGTTCTTTATGTCAAGTCCAAGTACCTCGGCTATCTTTTCGTATTTTACGGGATAGCCTGCGGCGTAAAGGATCGCCTCTATTGCCGCCTCAATATTTTTTATCTGATTTACCTGTTCTTCCATGCCGTCTCCTTTACATTCCCTCGGTCTCTGCCATCGTGGTGGCAGTTGAGAAATATTCGTTTTCTTCTACGGTACTGTCGTCGGTATTTATCACAAATCTCGTGTTTTTGCCGAGAATCGCATTTTCGCTGTCGGGCTCGCCATCGTCGTCCGAGATTATGAGCTTTCTTATCTTAATAAGCTCAAGCACTCCGAGAAATGACGCGATAACGTCGGGGAGAGAACTTTCGGTGTCAAGAAGCTCTTCAAGAGATGCGGCGCCTTTGTGCTCTATCGTTTTAATTATCGACATTATTTTTATTTCAACGGGGATTATCGGCTTGCTTATCATAGGCGCAAAGGTCGCCTGAGTCGGCTTTTGCAGACTGTTGTTATAGGAAATAATACGTCGCACCGCATCGCAAAGCGAGCTGACGTCCTGATCGTGAACAAAGGTCTTGTCTACCGATATCTCGTCGGTATCCTTGACCATTCGTGCGCTGTAAAAGGAATACAGTGGCAGCATTTTTGCCGCGGCTTCCTTAGCCTGACTGTAACGGAGTAGGGCCTCGGTGAGCGACATTCTCGGGCCTTCCTCGTCCTCCTCGGTCTTGGGAAGGAGCATCTTGCTCTTTATCATCATAAGCTCGCTCGCCATCACGATAAATTCCGAGGCTATCTCCATATCAAGCTGGTGCGCCTTTTCAATATATTCGATATACTGATCGCAGATAAGCGCGATAGGAATATCGGTGATGCTGACCTTATTCTTTTG
>JAZSIV010000041.1:0-4720 GCA_045533995.1 Eubacteriales bacterium | reverse complement strand
GATATGCCAGGACTTAGCAAATGGGCTAATATTAAGCACAAAAAGGAAAAGACCGACGCTCAGAGAGCAAAGGTCTTTACAAAGATAGGAAAGGAGATCACTATTGCCGTTAAAGAAGGCGGTGGAGATCCTAACTCTAACTCAAAGCTTCGTGACCTTATTCAGAAGGCAAAGTCAAATAACGTGCCTAACGATAACATTGAGCGTACAATAAAGAAGGCGCTCGGAAGCTCGGGCGAGAATTACGAGGAGGTAGTATACGAGGGATACGGTCCCGCAGGTGTTGCCGTTATAGTTGAAACTACAACCGATAACCGCAACCGTACGGCAGGAAACGTTCGTTCCTATTTCTCAAAATATCACGGAAATATGGGTCAGTCGGGTTGCGTTGGCTTCCTCTTCTCCGAAAAGGGAGTTATCATCGTATCAAACGAGGACGGCGACATTGACGAGGACAAGCTAATGGAGATATCTCTTGAGGCGGGTGCTGAGGACTTCGCATCAGAGGGAGAGGTGTTTGAGATATACACAGAGCCCGATGATCTTTACGCTGTAAAGGAAGCTATCGAGGCGGCAGGCTTTGAGATCGCATCTGCTGAAAAGGATAAGATCCCCTCAACCTACGTGTCGCTTGACAATGATGACGACAAGAAATTTATGGATCTTCTTATTGAGCATCTTGAGGATGACGACGACGTAATGAACGTTTATCACAACTGGGAAAACTGCGACTAAGCAGTAAACTCTTATGAATAAGTATAAAAGACTTGTTTCAAATACACTTATATTCGCGGCAGGAACCTTCACCTCTAAGGTGTTGGTTCTTCTGCTTATGCCGTTATATACGAGCATACTGTCAACGGAAGAGTACGGTATTTCTGACCTTATAACTCAAACGGCAAATTTGATAATTCCGCTTGCCTGTGTGGGTATATCAGACGCGATATTCAGATTTACAATAGATTGCGAGGATAAGAAAAAGGTATTTTCAACGGCGATCTCGGTTATTTTTGTCGGGTCTGCGCTTCTTGTTGTCCTTTCGCCGCTGTTGAAGCTCGTGGGATATTTTGACGGATACGTGTGGCTTATTTGCGCATACGTAATATGCGCAAATCTTCACAGCGCATGCGCGCAGTTCGTTCGTGCGCAGGGAAGAAGTGCGGCATTTGCGGTGCAGGGTATAATAAATACTTCTCTTACAATAATCTACAACATTATTTTTCTTGTAGTATTTGATATGGGAGTTGTGGGCTACGTTTTGTCGGTCGTGCTTGCCGACCTTACAGTCACACTTGGAATGTTTCTGATTTTGAAGCTTTACCGTGAGATGTCTTTTAGAAGATTTGACCGGGAGACACTTCGTGATATGCTCAAATTCAGTATTCCGTATATCCCGACCTCAATGCTTTGGCTTGTGACAAGCGTTTCGGATAGATTTGTCGTCACCTATTTTTGCGGAGAGGGTGTAAACGGACTTTATTCTGCGGCATATAAGATTCCAACGCTTTTGACTTTAGTTTGCGGTGTCTTTATTGAGGCATGGCAGATATCCGCGGTACGAGACGGCGAGGCGGGTGAAGCAAGGCAAAGCTTCTTCGGCACGGTTTACAAGGATTATCTGTGTGTTATGATCGCGGGGGCATCATTCCTTATAGCATCCTCGCAGATATTCACAAAAATACTTCTTGCAGAATCGTATTTCATATCGTGGGAATATGTTCCGATACTTGCCATATCCACGATGTTTTCTGCGCTTTCTTCGTTTATGGGAAGTGTTTATTTTCTTGAAAAAAAGAGTGTTTATTCAATGCTCACGGCTTTTTCGGGGGCGGTAATAAACGTGATATTGAATTTTGTTATGATACCAAAGCACGGGGCAATGGGAGCGTCGGTCGCAACACTTATAAGCTATATGACGGTATATGCCATAAGAGTGGTAGACACAAAAAGATTTGTAAGATTTAATACGCATGACGTAAAGCTTACGCTGAACGTTATACTGTTGCTTTTACAGTCGGTCATTATGTGCTCGGGTGTGAGATATTCGGTATATGTATCGGCAGCCATTTTTGCACTTGTGGCTGTGCTTAATTTAAGAGGTATTATTACAACAATAATGAAGATTTTGTCTTCTTTTTTGAAAAAGACAAAAAAATAATAAAAAAACTATTGCATTTAAATTCTATATATGTTATAATATAGAGCAATGTGTGCAAAAACACGAAAAAGGGCAGTCCGCTGCGAAGCTCTGCATGAATGCCCCGAATTTAAGGAGGACTGAAAAATGGATTTGATTCAGGCTTTTACAAACGAGCAGATCAAGACAGAGGTTCCTGTGATCAGAATTGGTGACACTATCCGTGTTCACAACAAGATCAAGGAAGGAAACAGAGAAAGAATTCAGATGTTCGAGGGCACCGTTATCGCTAAGCACGGCGGCGGAGTTTCCGAGACATTCACTGTAAGAAGAGTTTCCTATGGTTGTGGTGTTGAAAAGACATTCCCCATCCATTCCCCTAACCTGGCTAAGGTTGGCATCATTCGTGTAGGTAACGTTAGAAGAGCAAAGCTCTACTATCTCCGCGACAGAGTCGGCAAGGCATCCAAGGTTAAAGAAAAGGTTTAATAGCCTTAACAAAAAGAGAGAAACCAAACGGTTTCTCTCTTTTTGTTTTATATCTTTTTTATATTGTGAGGAGTCCAAATGCGCTGAGCACAGAGGTCGCGAGTATCATAAGGATACATATCGGTGCTATAAATTTTATCATAACGACAAAAAGCTTTTTCATTTTGAACTTGTTCCCACAAAGCTCTGCTTCTTCAATAATAGCTTTAGGCTTAAGGAAAAATCCAACGAAAATGCAGGTCACAAGTGCTACTATTGGCATAAGCACACTGTTACTTGCAAAATCAAAGAAGTCAAGGAGCTGCATTCCGAGAATCTTTACACCCGACCAAGCACTGTACCCAAGCGAGGAGGGAAGGCCGAGCAAGAGGCAGATGGCAAAAACAGTAATGCATGAGATCTTGCGCGACATCTTGAGCTTGTCCATAAATATGGAAACGACGGTTTCCATAAGAGAAATCGAGGAGGTAAGAGCCGCCAGGAGAACCATTATAAAGAAAGCTGCGCCAATAACGGTTCCAAATGGCATAGCGTCAAATATCTTCGGAAGAGTTACGAACATAAGTCCGGGGCCCTGACCAAGCGCTGCTTCATCTCCGCCAGAGAAGGCAAAGACGGCGGGGATTATCATAAGACCTGCGAGAAATGCAACACCCGTGTCAAATATTTCTATCTGATGGATGGATTTTTCAATACTGATATCCTTTTTCATATATGAGCCAAAGGTTATCATAATTCCCATTGCAAGTGACATCGAATAGAAGAGCTGACCCATCGCCGCAACTACCGTCATTATCGAGAATTTTGAGAAGTCGGGCTTTAGATAATAGATAACTCCGTCAAGAGCACCGTCCATAGAGAAGATTGTGTACAAAGCAATGGCAATCGTAAGAACGATAAGAACAGGCATCATTACTTTACTTACCTTTTCAACACCCTTTTCAACACCGAAAAGAACTATTACAGCGGTAATTGCCATAAAGATGAGAAACCAACCTATTGGCTCAAAGGTCTGACCTATATAATTATTAAAATAGTCACTTTGTGCCATGGCAGACGTGTTACCGCCTATAAATCCTATCATGTATTTCATTACCCATCCGCCAATGACGGAATAGTAAGGAAGAATGATCGCCGGAACGAGTGCCGCAATCCAACCTGCAAAAGAGAATCGTTTGTCAAGTGAAGTAAATGCACCTATCGGGCTTAACTGTGTTTTTCTTCCTATTGCTATCTCGGCAGCCATTAAGGCAAAGCCAAAGGTGACTGAAAGTGCGATATAAACGAGAAGAAAAACTCCTCCTCCGTATTTTGCTGCCAAGTAAGGAAATCTCCAGATATTTCCAAGACCGACCGCAGAACCTGCCGCGGCAAGAACAAATCCGATCTTTCCTGTAAAAGAACTTCTGTTTGAGCTCATAATATCTCTCCGTTTTTCAACATGTCCATATATTATATCATAACAAATTACATTTTGCAACAATAAAGCAAAAAGAAAAAAGGCTCAAATTTTTTGAGCCTTTTTTCTTTATTTTAATCAATAATTCCGCCGCCGATAACTGTATCTCCATCATAAAGGACGACCGACTGTCCTTTTGCTATTGCTCTCTGTGGCTCGTCAAATTCAACCGTAAAGGTGTCCTTTGATGTCTGTGTGACGGTTGCTATAGCGGGAGTATGTCTGTAACGTATTTTTGCATAAAGCCTTGTGGGAGAGGTAAGAGAGTCGACTGCTGAAAAGTTAGCGCTTGAAGCGGTGAGCGTTTTTGAGAAAAGCTCGTTATTGTCAGAGAGGACCACGGTGTTTGTCGCAAGATCCTTTGAGTGCACAAATGCGGGCTTGCCGAGTGCGATCCCAAGTCCCTTGCGCTGACCTACGGTATACCGTATCAGCCCTTGATGCTTGCCAAGAATGTTTCCGCGCAGATCAACAAAATTTCCTTCGGGGAAGCTTTCCTTTGTGTAGTTCTCGATGAATTTTACGTAATCGCCATTTGGGATAAAGCAGATATCCTGACTGTCCGATTTGTGAGCGTTGGAAAAGCCCTCGTCGGCGGCTATTCTCCGAATTTCATCTTTTGTAAGCTCGCCCAA
>JAZSIV010000081.1:0-2114 GCA_045533995.1 Eubacteriales bacterium | reverse complement strand
CATTGCGCCTATTATTCCTATCATCTTACAGCCCCGCCTTGTATTTGAAATCAACAGTTGTATTTTTCAGCACCGAAAGATATCTCGACGCTTCCCTTTTTGCCGCCTCAAGATTAAGTCCGCGGTAATTGCCGCACTGCTTTCTTGCCGCGCCGAACATCTTGCCCTCGTGGTTGACTATCGACTCGAGTGCCATTATAGTCTGGCGAAGCACCTCATCGCTCTCAACGTCACGAACAAGCAGATAAAAGCCCGTGCGACAGCCCATAGGGCCAAAATATATAACGCTCTCCCCTATATCCGAGTTTCTGATATATGTAGCGAACATATGCTCGAGAGAGTGCATAGTAAGGTTGTCCATATAATCACCGCAATTAGGCTTGCGTGTGCGCATATCATAAGTTGTTATATCTCCATCAATTCTCGATATATATATTCCCTCATCTATAAAGTCGTGATCCACGGTAAAGCTTTGTATAGTTTTCATTTTAACTCCTGTTTTGTTTACTTCCATATAATTATACATCGCACGATAGCATTTTGTCAATAAAGAGGCAAGGAATTTAAAAAGTACTTGACAAAACAGCTTTGCGGTGTTATAATACCGAATGAAATAAATATAATGCAGAGATATGGAGATGCAATAAAATACAGAACGGCTGTTCTGTATTTTGTTGCACCTATTTTTTTTGCTAAAAAACGAAAGGAAAGAAAGAATGTACGACATAGCGATTATCGGCGCAGGTGTTGTTGGCGGCATGATAGCAAGAGAGCTTGCTAAATACGACGCAAAGATCTGCATACTCGAAAAGGAAAACGACGTTGCAATGGGCGCTACCAGAGCAAACAGCGCTATCGTTCACGCAGGCTTTGACGCTCACGAGGGATCACTCAAAGCAAAGCTCAACGTAAAAGGCTCTGAAATGATGGAAAAGGTAGCTTCTGACCTAGGAGTAAAATACAAGAGAAACGAGGCTCTTGTTGTTGGCTTCGAAAACGAGAGAGAGGAAGTTGAAAACCTCTATAAGAGAGGTATTGAGAACGGCGTTCGCGGACTTCGTGTAGTTGAAAAGGACGAGCTTATGAAGCTTGAGCCCAACCTCAACCCCGATCTTTCGTGCGCGCTTCTTGCAACAACAAGTGCAATAATCTGCCCCTACGAGCTCACCATTGCAGCGATCGGAAACGCAATGGATAACGGAGCGCTTCTTTTCAAAAATTTCTGTGTAACCGACATAAAGAAAAATGACGGCGTATTCACCGTAAAAGCAGAGGACGGCAGAGAGATCGAGGCAAAATACATAGTTAATGCCGCAGGTCTTTACTCTGACAAGATCGCAGAAATGACAGGCGACTGTGATTTTACAGTATATCCACGTCGCGGAGAATATATGCTTCTCGATAAGGAGTGCGGTGACTTTACACAGAGAACTATATTCCATACACCCAGCAAGATGGGTAAGGGTATTCTCGTTTCCCCCACTGTTGACGGAAACCTTCTCGTAGGTCCTACCGCTGTTAACCTTGAGGACAAAGAGGATAACTCCACGACAGCCGAGGGATTTGATACACTTCGTGCGAAGGCTGCTGAAAACGTTGCAAACGTTCCCCTTTTCAAGGTCATCACTTCCTTCTGCGGACTTCGTGCCGTTGGAAGCACGGGAGACTTCATAATCAAGGCAAACGACGGTGTTGTAACTCTTGCAGGAATTGAAAGCCCCGGACTTTCTTCTGCTCCCGCTATTGCAGCATACGTTGACGAGCTCCTTAAAGGAGAGGGCTTCTCTGCTCCCACAAAGGCAGATTACGATCCTACACGTAAGCCTGCTCACTATTTCAGAAATCTTCCTATTGAAGAAAAGAACGAGATAATCAAAAAAGATCCCCGTTTCGGTAAGATCGTATGCCGTTGCGAGGGTGTTACAGAAGGTGAGATCGTTGAGGCTATCCACACAAATCCATCGGGATGGCGGCCATTAAACAGGGAGTAACTGCCCTCCAGATAGGCTGACAGTTGCTTTCTGGCATATTCCATGCTGTCACGATAGCGGTTATCTTCCGCTGTGCCGTCCAATGCGGCGGTCAGCGTATCCAGCATATCCCGTACTCTGGCG
>JAZSIV010000012.1:0-4409 GCA_045533995.1 Eubacteriales bacterium | reverse complement strand
GTCGTTGACATACAGCTTTTTTATTCAAGATACAAACAGTCCGAATTAAGAAAGGCATTTGCCGCAAGAAATCCATCGGTAGGAATAAGCCTTGACGCACAAGTCGGAGGCCAAGCGGTCTTAGGAAGACAAGACTTTAGTGCAACTCCTTGGCTCACAGAACGACATGGCTACGATCCGACTTGTCGTTGACATACAGCTTTTTTATTCAAGATACAAACAGTCCGAATTAAGAAAGGCATTTGCCGCAAGAAATCCATCGGTAGGAATAAGCCTTGACGCACCGCATCTTTTACAGGTGACGCGAACTCCGTCGTCGAGTATCTCAACCTCAAGGTCGCTCTCCTCACCACCCTCGCAACGGCAGTAGATCTTCCCTTCCGCATCGAGATCGTTTATGACAAACTTAATAATATCAAGTATCTGCGGATCGGTAAAGCTTGAGTCTCCCTCGTTCTGGTGCAGAGCCGAAAAGCTTTCCACTCCGCTCTCTTCGAGAATATCAAGAAGCTCAAGCTCGGTTCTCGCAAGCTCCGCCTTGACCTTGTTCATCTCGCCCATCATAGCAATATTTATATCGGCATACGGGCAAGGCAGAACAAACAGGTCCTTGCCGAAAAATATAGACGAGTTCACAACAAATGTGTGGGGCTTCGGGCAAAAGATGCACGGAACAGTAAGCCTGATCTTATTATCGTTAGTGTAAACGACAGTCATCTCGCTATTGCCGCAGTCACATTTCAGCTTTAACATATCCGCCGAAAGAGAGAAAATTCCCACGGCACTCATTACTCCCGCGCCGCAGTGCGGACATCTGTATGCAACTGTTGTCTGTTTTGTGTTTAATACCATATAAAACGATCCTCATAATCTTCGGGGGTGTGCAAAACACACCCCCAATAATGTTTCTTTAATATGAATTATCAGTGAGAGTGACCTACCTCAACCATTGAGATGCCCTTACCCTCTTTTACAGGATACTTTTCAACGAGTGCATCGTACATAGTCTCATAGTCCTCAGCATAAATAGCCGCCTGAACGTCAATGTACCAAGCCTCATCGCCATCCTCGATGTAATAGAATACTGCATATTCCGTTGCATCCTTTTCAGCATTAGCAAGAGGTGTCTTTGTATAGCTTCCTACCGCGGTTTCAGCATTATAGAGCCATTCGTCAAATCCGAGATAACTGAGCTGTCCCTTAAGATAGTTGTCAAATGCTCCACTTGCGCTTGCCTTTCTGTCAGCCGCGATAGTCTCAAAGGTCTTCGCGTCAAGCTTTTCAGCTTCTCCAAGTGCCTTTATAGCATTTTCCGCAGCTTCCTTTGTTCCAAAGGTCATATAGGCAACGTTCTTTGACAATGTCTTGTCGCAATACTCAGTAGCCTTCATCATGTAAACAGACGCGTCAAACGAGCCCTTCTTGTTTGTGATCTCAGCTCCGTCCTCTGCTCCGTCACCAAGTGTAATAAGCTTTGTATCGTTTACAGCTCTGCCCTCTTCAAACGACCACTTGGATATCTGATCGTTCTCGTCGTAGCCGAGCTTTTCAACTGTGCTTGACTTCTTAACACTGTTAAGTGCCGCGAAAAGATCCTGCTTGATAGAATCAACAGCAACTGCCGCCTTTTCTGTAACAGTCTCGCCGTAAGCCGTATAAGCAGCTCCGTCCTCACTCTTTACAGAATCCTTCTCTGCCTCGGTCTTGCCTGCCTTGATCTCCTCGATCGCCTTTGCGATCATGCTTGCCTTAACGTTTGCGAGAGCCTCTTCGCCGAGCTTATCTGCATCAGCAAGCGCCTCTGTCTTGTAAAGCTCGTCGAACTTCTTATCTGCATGATCATTGAAGATTATATCAAGGAATTTCTCAACTGTTTTTGCTGCCTCAAGCTTCTTTGCGTTTTCCTTAGCTGTTGCAATTCTGCTCTTGTACTCCTCAAGAACCGTTGCTTCCTGCTCTGCTGTAAGCTTGGTCTTTCCGTCGTAACCGCTTATGATCTCTTTAGCTATCTCTTCAAAATCTACCTTGAAGGTATAGTAAACGTAATCAACTACGTTGTAATCCTTTTTGTTTGCATCATACTTCGCAGCTATTTCCTCGTCGGTTATAGCATCGATTATCTCCTCGTCAACAAGAGACGCGCACTTAGCTGCAAGTGTGGATATCTCCATCGCTTTTCTGACGTCCTTTGCCTTAATGCCTGCGCCGTAGTTTGCAGCTACGTAACCGTCAAGGCTATATCCGTAAGCCTGAGCCATGAGCTCCATAGAAAGGAGCGCCGAATTGACCTCAGCAAGATCTGACGACTCGAGCTTAATTCCTCTTGCATCAGCCTCTTCACAGTAGATAAGGAGCTGTTCTGCCTGCTCTGTAACTCTGGATACAAAATACTCGTGCCATGTTCCCTTAAATTCGCCAAGCAAGGTTGCATCGTATGCCGTACCGTCAGCACCGCCAAACGTCTGCTTGTCAAGATCCTTGGTCGTATCAAGGCTTAAATAGGTCAGATAGCTTGAATAATCAGTCAAGAACTGCTGATATTCAGCGCTGAGCATATACTGGAATACGTTTGCATCAATAGTATAGTTTTCGCTGTATACTGCCTTTGTGCTTCTCTTTACGAAACCGCTTGAAGAAACTGCGCTGAGCACTGCGATCATAAGTACGATAACCGCAACTGCAATTGCAATAGCGGAATAGAGCCACGAGGGGGCTCCCTTTTTCTGATTCTTTGTTTTCAGAGGATTCTTAATAGCTTCCTCTGCTCTTTTTGTTCTTACTCTGTTTGACTTTCCCATGGGGATCTTCCACCTTTTTTATTTATTTTGTAATTTTTACCTATATCGAAGATGCGATCATTTCGCATCTGCAATTCTATACATTTTGTATTATACAATTTTTGAGTGATAATTTTTTGAAGAATGTATGAATAAATTCTAAATTAATGAAAATTATTTTCTCAAAGATTCATTATTATCGGCAATACCATCGGTTTTCTCTTGGTCTTTGCATACAAAAACTTGGTAAGATCGTCCTTGACAGACGTTTTGAGTGCCATTCTGTCGATAGATGCATCTCTGTCAAGACAGCGACATATCGCATCAGCCGCGATCTGTCTTACCTGCTCCATAAGCTCTTCCGATTCGCGCACGTAAACGAATCCTCTTGAGACAACGTCGGGCCCCGAGATTAGAAGTCCGGAGCTTGCATCTATTGATGCAACGACCACGATAAGTCCGTCCTGCGAAAGATGCTTTCTGTCGCGAAGCACGATATTTCCGACGTCACCGACACCGTATCCGTCAACAAGCACCTTGCCTGCGGGAACTGTTCCCGCAAATCTTGCACCCTTTGAATCTATCTCAAGCACCTTTCCTATATCCGATATGAATATATGGCTCTCGTCCATTCCCATATCGACCGCAAGCTCCTTGTTTGCAGCAAGGTGTCTGATCTCTCCGTGAACGGGCATAAAGTACTTCGGACGAGTAAGCGCCTGAAATAGCTTTAACTCTTCCTGACACGCGTGTCCAGAAACGTGGACCTCGACAACTGCGTCGTGAAGCACGCTTACACCGTTTTTTGTCAGCTCGTTTATAATTCTTCCAACAAGCTTCTCGTTTCCGGGAATCGCGCTTGACGAAAGGACAACAAGATCGTTAGGACCGAGCGTTACCTGTGAATGATCGGCAAATGCCATTCTGTAAAGTGCCGACATCGGCTCACCCTGACTTCCCGTGCAGATAACGGTTATCTCACCGGGACGGAAACGGTTCATATCCCCGATGTCGATCAGAATGCCGTCGGGGAAGGTCATATACCCAAGCTCCTTTGCCGACGAGATAATGTTTATCATACTGCGTCCCGTGATCACGACCTTGCGCCCGTGGCGGTACGATGCGTCGATGATCTGCTGAACTCTATGAACGTTAGACGAAAAGGTTGCGATGCCCAATCGCTTGTCCTTGTGCTTGTTGAAGATATATTCAAACGACTCGCCAACTTTGCGCTCCGAGGGAGTAAAGCCGCCCCGCTCGGCGTTGGTCGACTCGCACATGAGCAGCAGCACGCCCTCGCGTCCCAGCTCGCCCAGACGCGTCAGGTCCATCATCTCGCCCTCAATGGGGGAGGTATCCAGCTTGAAGTCGCCCGTGTGCAAAATGGTGCCCAGCGGCGTTTTGTTGGTTCCCGCGCAGGCGTAAATGATGGAGTGATTGACGTGAATGAACTCGACGCTCATCGCACCTGCTTCAATGACGTCGCCCGCCTTGACCTCGCAGAGCTTGGGGGTATTGGCAAGCACGTGCTCACTCAACTTGTTTTTGATGATACCCAGCGTCAATCTCGTACCGTAGATGGGGGGATTGATGCTGCGCAGGGCGTAGGGGATGGCGCCGATGTGGTCCTCG
>JAZSIV010000038.1:0-4812 GCA_045533995.1 Eubacteriales bacterium | reverse complement strand
GCAGGAGGGGGCTTTTTGAAAAAAGCCCCCTCCTGCATATTTATTCCTATTTAATTCTTAGTAGTAGCATCAATGGGCTCGAGCGCGAAGAAACGCTGAGCATCGCTAACTATTTTCTCAACGCGGTCGGTAGTGACGTAGAAACCGCCCGTACCATTGACCGTGATATAAGCCTTGCGGGAAGTGAGGCGATAGAACTTAAATGTCTTCACCACCCCGTCGGTATCCTTGAGAGTCATTGTAAGAAGCAGATTGTCCTCGTTATTTATAAGGGCAAGCTCCTCTTCCTCGCTCATCTCATAGGTGTCAACGATAGATGCAACGAGCAAGGTCTGATAGAAACGACGGAAGAGCGTGGTTGCAAACCTTACAAAGACTTCCTCTTCGCCGTTCGGATAGCTTACAACGATCTCATCGGGTGTTACCTTGATAGCGGTGCCGTCGGCACACTCAATAAATCCTCTGAGACAGCGTGCCTGCACTCCAAGCTTGTTGTATGCATAATAAGCAGTCGTGATATTAGCCTGCTGACCCTTGCTGTTTACAGCAATCACGTCATAAGCCGATATTGTCCATACGAATCCGTTTACGTCGACAGCGGAAATGGTTGAAAATGTATCAATACCGTTTCCTGCGCTGTCCTTCCCATTAACCGTGAGCAAGGATGAGCTTACGTTTTCCGACTCGGGAGTTTTTGAGTTGTCAAGCTTAAACTCGGCAGTGTAATCCTTTGTCGAGACAGTCAGCTCGTCAACAAAGGCAATATTGTAATCAACAAAATTCTTGTTTATCCAATCTGTGCGCTCAAGCTCAACAAAATCAAGTGTTGAGCCCGACACCTCGACTATCATATCAAAGGTATAAAGGAGCTCCTCGTCTCTGTCGGGATTCGTTGACTCGGGATGTCCCTCGTAGACGAACGTGTAGGCGTAATAATTCCCGTACTCATTATGCTCGGAAATGAAAACCACCTGCTTAATGGTTGAAACGTATTCACCGTTATCGTCAAGAATGTCATAATAATACGACATAGTGTATTTAGATGCAAATTCAAACTCGACTTTGCTGTCGACCTCGACCTCGCGGCCAAGCCCGTACTCTATAAAATCGGCATTTTCGGGAGAGAGCTTGCATACCCTCTCACAGCCCTGCATATAAAGCTTGTTAAGATTTTCCGATACCCTATCGGCATTCGTGTTATATCCAAGCAGCTCCTCGTGAGTAAAGAAGAAGGGCTTATCTATAAGCACCGAGTTCTGACGCTCGTCAAGGGGCACAAAGGTAAAACCAACGACGTGCTCGGTGCTGCCGTCGTCATTCGTTCTGAAGATATTGAAATCCTCAACGTCGGTATAATCTGTTGGTGACATCTGATATACGATCTGCGGAGTTACAAAGCTCTCAACAGGCTGAAGCAGGCTGTTCTCAATATCGGAGCCGAGAACGTACACAGCACTTCTCTTCTCCTCTGCCCCGCCCTCAAGACTGACGTACTGCGCGTAAAATCCGCCGCCCGTGACGAGCTTGTCGCCGATTATGACCTTATGACGATTACCATCTATATCGGTAATCAGATAATAAGCGGGCTCATAGAGGTACTCATTTCCCTCGTCGTCAATTCTTGTTTCGGGCACAAGTCCGTATTCCGAAAACTCACCGTTCTTGTCAACTATCGGCTCTTCAAGCTTTCTTGTTGTCAGCGTGTATCCCGCACTGACGTAAAGATTTGCAAAAAGCCTTTGGTCAAAGGAAACAAGCGGAGAGCTCTCGATAACGAAATCTCCCTTGTTGTCGGGGAGGTCAGCCTCTTTATCGTATCTTAAAAAGGTAAAGCTTCCGTGCGCGTTGTGCACTTCAAGCGAGCTGATATCCTTTTTTTCTAAGTGAGGAAACATAAGAACTCGGTTTGCGTGGTCGAGCTTTTCATTTCCCTCGGTATCTACCGCCGCAATTATCGTGGTCTTTCCAGTGCTTGAATCAAGCTCGACGAGCGTTCCCGCCTTTGTAACGAAATAACTGTATTCGTCGTCTGTATCAAGCTTTATTCCGTGCTCGTCGTAAAGTCCGTACATTCCCTTTCGGTAGCGAACGCTGTACTCTGTTCCGTCTACGTCAACAAAGGGATATATCCTCACAAAATGATTGATCACAACGGCACCGATCACCAAAAGTGCCGCCGCACAGAGCGAGATGATAATTGCACGGGTGCGCCGAGCGAGCAATGTCGCGCGCGCCTTTTGTCTTTCAACGATCATCTGTTCTTTCTCCTGACTATTACTATTATTCCCGTAACGAGAGCCGCTATCGCAGGAACTACCGCAAGTACTACTGTGTACTGCGTCGCCTCGGCAGTCGTAATAACGTCTATGGTGTAATCGGCAAAGGGCTTGGGGTCAAGTCCTACGGGAACGGGCTCCTGACCTATCGCTCGGCAGGCGCAAAGGAGAAGATCCTGATTTCCGTATGCTTCCGATTCAAGAAGCGAGCCCTCAAGGAAATCGGTAGATGCGCAAGCGAGGACGTACGACGCCTCGTTTATTGCTGTGTATCCCGACTCCTGTGTAAGTCTTTCCTCAATAGAAACCGTCATAAGCTTAAGCGGATCGGTCTCGGTCGCACGGCTTACTTCATTGCCGTTAGCATAAGCGACAGCGTTCCCGCTTGTCACGAATACGTCGTGAATCGTACGTCTTATTCCGTCCACCTCATAAGAGCCGTAGGTAAACGAATTTGCGCTGTTGTCCTCGTCGATATTGTACGCGAGCGAGTAGAGAGACGAATAGTTTATCGGCATAGCATTCTTATAAATTACCTTTTTGGGTATGCCGCCGCTTCTCATATCCTCAGTCAGAGTCGAGCCTGCGCCCTTCTGCGCATAATCCGACACGATGGTGTATCCGTCTGTTGTGAGCGACTGCGATTTATCACAGATAAGCTTGGGATATACCTCTCCTGTTATCTTATCTGTATATCTGTCAAACACGATTCCCCATTCCTCAAGATACTCCTCAAAGTTCTCGAGCACGGGAGCGTCGGGTGACATAAATACCATCATCGAATTAGTCGCGTCAAGGAATTTATCAAGCTTGTCGATCTCGTCAACCTCGTTTATACCGTCGGCAACCATAAAGTCTGCCTGCGGATCGCAAATGACAATCAGTCGACAGTTTTCGGGTATCTCTTCTGCCGCGAGGTCGAGAGTCTGTATCTCATATCCAGCGTCCTCAAGAGTGGAGATAAGAGCCGCCGAGGTTATAGTCTCGCCGTGGTTTGAAACAACGCAGGCGATGGGTGTCTCGGCGCGTGTAACGGCAAGGATGCCCGCCGCGAACTTCTTCTCGGCATTGTATGCCCAAGGAGTTGTGCTTTCATCGGTGTCAAAGGTGTAAAAGCTACGCTGTGTATACTTGCGGTACTCGCTTCCGCAGCTGACGATAACGTCTGTGGGAAGAATGGTATCAAGCGAGGTCTTCTTGTACTGCGAAACAGCCGAGGGGTTCTTTACGATATCGTAATTCACTACCTCGATATATTCGGGGAACCTCGTTTCAAGCTCAAGCGCCGTATGGTATACGTACTTCTGCATAAGAGATCCCTCAATAGCATCTATTTCGTTACAGAAGGTGATACGGATCATCATATCCTCATCTCTGTAACCCGCGTCTCCCTCGCTAAGCCCATTCTCAGCATTATACTTTTTATTTTCTTCTCTGAATTTCTTTACCATCTCGATGGGAGAGGAGCTGTTCTTGAAATCCTCGTCACCGTTTTCGATAAGGTCAAAGCACTCGTCCGAGAGGGTGAAAAGCAGATCGGGAGTGAGGTCAATATACCACAAAAATTTAGCTCCAAGTGCCGAAAAAATGGCATTGAACGCAATGACTGCCGCAATTATTATAGCTGTGAGCAGCAACGACGTCGATGCATACTGCATCTTTCTTCTGTTTAAGGCTTTATTTTTCATTCTATCACCTGCTTTCCTTATCAGCCCCAGCGTCTCTTCTCATAAACTCTGTTTGTGAGAAGTATGAACACGCCCGCAAGCGACAGATAATATACCACTGCCGAGAGATCAAGTATTCCCGCGGTAAAATTGTTAAATCTTGAAATTACGCATACCCAGTCTATAACCACTCTTATCGCATAAAGGTCAATATAGCTGTTTACTACGTTAAGAAGAAGCATTACAACTATAACTGCCACAGTTATAACCGCCGCGGCAAGCTGATTTTCGGTAAGCGATGAGATGAAAAGTCCTATCGCTATGAAAGCCGCGCCAATAAGCGCAACTCCGATAACACAACCCACTATCTGCGCCCCCGCAGGACCGAGGTGTGTATACACCTCTGTTTCTGACAATTCAATGCGCTTATAGACGTAAAGCGGGAAAAAATTGATACAGGACACGAGCAACGAGCCGAGGAAAACGGTAAGCGCCGCAAGGTATTTGCCCATTATCATTCCCGTGATGCTTACGGGTGAGGTGAGCAAAAGCTGCTCTGTGCGAAGCTTCTTTTCCTCAGCGAAAAGCTTCATCGTGAGCAGAGGTATAAGAATAATGAATGAGAAAATAAGCGCCATAAAGTAGGAGGAGGTGTTGTAGCTTGAAGCACCCAGCGTTGTCATACAAAGCAAAAGCGCTGCAGCCGCGAGAAATACACCCACATAAACGTAACCTATAGCGTTTATGAAGTAGGAGCGAAGCTCCTTTTTGTAGATTGCAAACATTTTATTTTACTGCCGATGGCGAACCGACGGCAAGGCTCCTTTCGTAAATAGTCTTGAAATATCTCTTATTTATTGTCGTCCTCA
>JAZSIV010000158.1:0-4127 GCA_045533995.1 Eubacteriales bacterium | reverse complement strand
CAACGCTATGCCTCCTTTCCGTTTTTTTGGGGGGGTAGCGGGGAGAAAACTTTTGCAAAAGTTTTCTCCCCGTGCCCCTCTTTCAAAAACTTTTAAAACATTTTATGATAAATTGTGATATCTATTTCTCTACGTAAAGCTTGCAAAAACTTCACGTAGATGGAAAATGTCGCCTCAAATATAAAACCCGTCCAAAAAATTTTTGGGTGGGGGTGAGGGGGAGCACCTTTTTCTAAAAAGGTGCTCCCCCTCGAACCCCTTACTATCTAATTATACCATTTTTTCACCTGTTTTACAATAGATAAAAAGAATTTGTGACGAGGTCGCCCGCGGCGACCTCGTCAGCCTTTATTTAGATACAGCCATCATTTCGGAGAGCATTATTGCGGTGTCACCTCGGCTCATAAGCTCGGTCGCTCTTATCTCTCCGTCAACCGACGTGAGAAGTCCGAGCGAGGAGAGCGAGAGAACCGAGTTCTTTGCCCACACGGGAATATCCTCGGAATCTTCAAAGCTCGGAGAGATGACGGGTGTTGCGGCATCTATCATTCTGCCCACGATCACCGCCGCTTCGGCGCGAGTTATTGCTTCATCGGGCATAAAACAGAGCTTGCCGTCAACGTACTTTCCGTTTACGTAGCCGAGCTCGTATGCCGCAGTAACGTATCCTTTCATCAAAGAGGGGATAGCGCCGTCATCGGCAAAATCGGTAGTCCGCAACGAGCTGACCTCCTTTATCCCGATCGCCTGCATCGCCATAGCGACAAACTCGGCGCGGCTCACGCTCTTATCAGGTTGGAAGCAATATCCGCTGCCTATCTGCGTTCCGCTCATTATTCCCGCCTCGGTCATCTTTATCGCCGCGCTATGTGCGGGAGAGTTGCTCATATCATCAAATGCTGACGAAAAAGATGCTCGGCTCACCTCTATGCTGACCTCGGCTGCTGCGCTGTAATTGCCGTATTTATCCTTTACAACGTACTTAAAGCTATCCTTGCCCGTATATCCGCTGACGGGAGTATAGCTGTATTCACCGCTCGTTTTATCCTTGAGCACGAGCAGTCCGTCCTCGGGATAGGACACTATCTCGTATATACATTCGTCGCCGTCGGGGTCATATCCCGCAAGCTTTCCATAGTGCTTTACGTTCTGATATGTACTGACGTCAAGGCTTGCAGACGAGGCAAGATAGGCTGTCGGCGCATAGTTCACCTCGTCAAGCATATAGATAAGGCACTCTATCTCGTAGGATGCGCCGTTCGGACGGAACGTAAACGAGCTTGAAGTCACTCCCGACGACGCCGATGCAAAAGTGAGCAAGGAAATGTTCGAGCCGCTCACCGTCAGCCCATTATTCACAACGGTATTTCCGACCATCAGCTTTCCTTCGTCAGCCTTGGGCACAGACGTTACCGTTATACTCGATATTTTTGAGAGATTGAGCGCGCGGGAAAAATCGTCGCGGTCAAAGGATAGCTCTTTTCCCCGCATTCCCGCCTTTGCCATTCCGTTCTCCTCTGCCAGAACGTGAATTCCGGGCGAGACTATCGGCATTTTTTCCTCGGCATACACAGCGGTTGTGGCAATACGCGGCAAGATAAGCACAGCGGCAAGCAAAAAAAGCGCCGTAAATAATCTTTTCATAATTAAAAACCTCCGTTTTCTGATTTCCAATCAATTTCCTCAAAACAAGTCTATAATCTAAAAAGAGGATTTATTCCTTTTGGGTCCCGTATGGGAAGAAAAAATTTTATAAACTCTTCCATTTTTCATTAAAATATAGTATAATGTATTTTGTAACATTTTTCCCCCGGAGTATTTATGACAACAAATAAAATATGCTGCTTTACGGGACACAGGAATATAGCCGACAGTCATATCCTTCGCATGCCCGAGCTTCTTGACAGACAGCTGGACGAGCTTATAAAAAGCGGCTTTTCGGTCTTCCGCGCGGGCGGTGCTATCGGCTTTGACACCCTGTGCGCTCTAAAGGTGCTTGACAAAAAAAGAAGCTATCCCGACTTAAGCATTACACTTGAGCTCTGTCTGCCCTGCACCGATCAGACGAACGGCTGGAACGACAGAGATAAACATATCTACAACTATATTCTTGAGCGAGCCGACAAGGTCCGCTATGCTCACGAGCTTTACGTAAACGGCTGTATGTTTGACAGAAACCGCATGCTTGTCGACGGAGCCGACCTTTGCCTTGCCTATCTTGCATCAAGCAAGGGAGGCACAGCTTTCACATGCTCTTATGCAAAAAAGAAGGGTGTTGCTCTTATCAACACCTTTGATCTTCTGAAATAACCTCTTTTTTATTATTTTGGATAATATAAACACGTAAAAACAATACTAATCCTTGGAGTTATTATGCTATCTACTGTTTTCAGCGCGGGACTTTTCGGAATAGACGGCTTTATGGTCTCGGTCGAATGTAACGGATATAAAAATATTCCCTCTTTCGATATTGTGGGACTGCCCGATCTTGCCGTAAAGGAGTCAAAGGAACGAGTCCGTACCGCCTGCACCAACAGCGGCTTCCGCTTTCCCGAAATGTCAATAACCGTCAACCTTGCGCCCGCAGACCGAAAGAAAGAGGGCTCTGCCTTTGATACCGCAATTCTTGTGGGTATTCTGCGCTGTGCGGGGGTCATTCGTCACGAGGTAGACCTCTCGGAAAAATGCTTTGTCGGTGAGCTTTCGCTCTCGGGCGGACTTCGCGCCGTAAGAGGAATGCTTTGTATGTGCGTTGCCGCAAAAGAGGCAGGCATTAAGGAGTTTTACGCGCCCCGCGCGGTAGCGGGAGAAGCGGCGGCAGTTAAAGGCATAAGGGTTTATGCAATAGATAACGTGGCACAGCTCGTTGCTCATCTTAACGGCACGGCTACCATCTCGCCTATAGAAAGTGAACGTGCGATCGCGGCAGGAACCTCCGCACCGTCAACTATTGATTTTTCGGACGTTCGCGGTCAGTCTATGGCAAAGCGCGCAATGGAGATTGCCGCGGCGGGCGGACATAATATTTTGCTCATCGGCCCTCCCGGAACGGGAAAATCTATGCTTGCAAAGCGTCTGCCGACCATCTTGCCCGAAATGACCTTTGAGGAAGCTATTGAAACTACAAAGATACATTCTGTTGCGGGAACTCTGCCCGAGGGAGTTTCTCTTCTCGGTGTCCGCCCTTTCCGATCTCCTCACCATACGATGAGTGCGGTCAGCCTTGTTGGCGGCGGTATAAATCCCCTACCGGGCGAAATATCGCTTGCAAATAACGGTGTTCTCTTCCTTGATGAGCTCCCCGAATTTCCAAAGCTTGTGACCGACTCGCTCCGTCAGCCTCTTGAGGACAGAAAGGTGACTATAACCCGTGCAAACGGCAGAGTTACCTACCCCTGCTCCTTTATGCTTGTGGCGGCTATGAACCCCTGCCGTTGCGGATATTTCGGTCATCCTACCCGTCAGTGCACCTGCCGTGATACAGACGTAAAAAAATACGTTTCAAGAATAAGCGGTCCTCTGCTTGACAGAATAGATATTCAAATCGAGCTTCCCTCGCTTACCTACGAGGAGATAAACAACACGACAGAGTGTTCCGAATCCTCGGCTAAGATCCGCGAGCGCGTAAGCGCCGCGCGCGCCTTTGCCAAAAGCCGTATGCCCGATGCCGACGGATTTTTCTGTAACGCTCAGCTTGATGCCGCAGATATCAGAAAGTATTGCGTCACCGATGCGGCGGCATCTGCACTCTTGCGCTCGGCTTACGATAAAATGGGTATGTCAGTACGCGGTCATGACCGTATTATGCGCGTGGCAAGAACTATTGCCGACCTCGATAAAAGTGAAGTTATCCGCGCAAATCATATCGCCGAGGCAATTCAGTACCGCAGTCTTGACAAAAAATATTGGAGTTAAGCAAGTGTGGATATGGGGCGCTGCCCCATGCCCCGTTTAAGAAACTTTTGCAAAAAGTTTGCAAGGTGTTGGAGTGGGGCGCTGCCCCATGCCCCGTTTAAGAAACTTTTGCAAAAGTTTGCAAGGTGTTGGAGTGGGGCGCTGCCCCTAACCTCGTTTAAGAAACTTTTGCAAAAGTTTCTTAAAAATCTTCAAAAACTTTTATGTGGTTT
>JAZSIV010000172.1:0-10514 GCA_045533995.1 Eubacteriales bacterium | reverse complement strand
GATTATATGGACAACCTTACAATGCATTCTCTCGAACACATGTTTGCTACATATATAAGAAACTCTACCATTGGTGAGGACGTTATATATTTTGGACCTATGGGCTGCAGGACAGGCTTCTACCTGCTTGTTCGCAACGCGGATAACGACGTTGTTCTGTTAGAGGTTATGAACGCGCTTAAGAACATTGTCTCGCACGATGGAAAGATGTTTGGGGCGGCAAGAAAACAGTGCGGAAATTTCAGAGGACTAAGCCTGAAAGCAGCAAAAGATGAGGCTTTGAGATATCTTTCTGTGTTGAAAAATACAAAAAACGATTTTAAGTACAAGGCGGTGCTTTGATTATGATAGGAATTATAGGTGCTATGCAGCCCGAGGTCGAGCTGCTTGTTTCAAAAATTGATTCTCCAAAAAAGGAGACCTTCAGCGGCATTGAATTTATCAGTGGAAAACTTTGCACAAAAGACGTTGTAGTGGCTAAATGCGGAATCGGCAAAGTGTTTGCAGCTCTTTGCGCACAGACAATGATAATAAAATATAACGTCGAGCTTATTATAAACACAGGCGTTGGCGGCGCGATATCAAACGAGCTTGACATAGGGGATATTGCCGTATCGGATTTTGTCGTTCAGCACGATATGGATACCTCGGCGCTCGGTGATCCGATAGGTCTTATCTCGGGAATAAACGTAGTAAAGATCGGTGCTGACACGCAGGTCATTTCAGACCTTTGCCGCGCGGCAGAGAAGGAGGGCGCAAGATGCATCGTCGGTACTGTTGCGTCAGGTGACCTTTTCGTTTCGGGTGCGGAAAAGAAAAAGTTTATAGAGGACACCTTTGGTGCGATCGTTTGCGAGATGGAAGGCGCGGCTATAGGTCAGGTGTGCTACGTCAACGAGATTTCTTTCTGCGTTATCCGTGCTGTTTCCGACAAGGCAGACGGCTCCTCACACGTTGACTATATGACCTTTGTTGAGTCAGCAGCAAAAAAGAATGCACAGATAGTGCTTGACTATCTTTCATAAAACAATTAAGGGATACTACCGTGGTAGTATCCCTTAAATTCCGAAAAGAAAATTATTTATATTTTCTCTTACGAGCAGCTTCCGACTTTTTCTTGCGCTTTACGCTGGGCTTCTCATAGTGTTCTCTTTTGCGAAGCTCGGTAAGGACGCCGGAACGAGCGGTTGCACGCTTAAAGCGACGAAGAGCACTGTCCAAGGACTCGCCTTCTTTAACCTTAATTTCTGCCATGTTTTTTCCCTCCCTCCGCATATTGCCAGAGACAAATTAATCAAACAGTATTATACACCATCTAAAAGGCTTTGTCAATAGTTTTCAAAAATATATTTTATAAAATTAAAAGGCGCTCCAAAAACGGAGCGCCTTTGGATTATTTTATTGTTTGATTTACGCTATAAGGTCATCCTCTTCAAGAGTCATATCGTTTGCTTCAAGCCAATTGAAGTACATTTTTGCTACCATAAGAAGCGAAACGTCGGGATCCTCCTTAGAGGTGATAGAGGTTTCTCTCATTGCAAGTGAAAGCATGCTATCTGCAGATATCTCTTTTCTTATGTCGTTAATATACTGAGCAAGCTCCTCTGTTGATGTGATTGCGGAAAGCTCAGCAAGAACTTCCTTGGATTTCTCGCGGAGGTACTGCGCGTGCTCCTCGGAGAGCTGCTCACCCTCGAAATCGTGTGTAAATCCGAGTACAAGGTTTGTTGTTGAATCAAGGTTCTGCTGCTTGTAGAACTCGTTGATGTCAGCCGCCTGACCCTCAAGCGGGTAAGCAAGGATAACGTTTCCTGTCTTTTCGGGAGCCATCATATAGGAGTCGTTAAGTCTTCTAACTACCTTGTAGGGCTCACCGTGTGAATCCTCAATTTCAGACTCAATAAGCTTATAGTTTTCACCCTCGATTCCGTAGAGAATGAGGTTGCGGAAGTCAACGTTTGTATTGAGGTAAGTGATGATCTCCATGCTTCTTGCAAGATCGGAGGAATTTGCGCTTACCGAGAACATATTGTTGAACATATCGTATGTGTTCATGGTGGGCTTTTCAAGAACAACTATCTCATAATCCTCACCGTATGTCTCTATAACCTCAGCACCGCCTTTGATATATCCGATAGCAAAGGGCTTATCAGCGTCGGACGCATTTCCGTAATATCCGTTCTGCTTATATGTAACGAGAGTATTTAACTGAGATGTAAAATCAGCAGAGTTGAAAATATTAGCGCAAGGTGTATATTCACCCTCGACAAGGTACTTCCAGCTGCTCTTGTATGCACCGCCGAGAAGTGAGAAGGAATCTGTATCTATCATACCGTTCTCGTCAACGCCGAAGAAGCGGATGTTCGAAACGTCAAGCTCGCCGTTATCTGTAAAGGAACGAAGTGGAACGTATTCGGGGTGATATTTGCTTACAATATCAAGAAGGTGCTGTGTGTTGCTTGCGAAGATAGATGTGAAATCTGCACCTGTATGATCGTATTTCTTGAGAATATCCTTCTTAACCAGCATATACGTATATTCACCGATAGGCTGGTTTGTGGGAATTCCGTAGATACCGTCGCAAACGATCTTTGAGTTGGTGAAATATCCGGGAGCAATATAAGAGTTAAGTGTTTTAGATGCGCTTGTAACCTCTGTGCTGAGGTCTGCAACAAATTCATCTTCAATGTAATCCATCAATCTGTCGTATCCTGAGAGATAGAAGATGTCTACCTGATAGTCGGAGATAGTAGGATATTTAAGCTCAACAACACCGTACTCGTTTACAAAGGTCTCCTCTTCGGTCGCAGCACCTGTTTCATCCTTAAGTGCATTTGAGAAGTTGTCCTCAAATTCATCTGCCGATGCGGACTTCTCGAAAGCTGTTTCCAAAGCTGTATAATATTCGTCCTCTGTGAAATAACGAAGAATGATCTGAGTCTTGAATTTTGATTTTGTTATTTTATTTACTGCTTCCTGAATAGCAGATGCCTGCTCTGCACTTACCTCTTTCTCCGACATAAGGTACATGGAAAGAGTAAGAGTCTTTTCCGAGGCGTCATCGGCTATCTCGTCCAGTGGGTCGTCACCCTTGTCTGCACATCCTGCAAGGCAAGAGAGCAACATTACCAAACTTAAAAGAAGACATATAAGTCTTTTAGTCATTTTTGGATCCTCCTAAGAATTTTCAGTTAAATATCTGAAAGTATATACATCAATATTTTACACTAAATACCCGAAAATGTCAAGTCGTTTTAGGGCGTACAAATGTAAAAACTTTGTGATTTCGGTTAATAAATAAAATTTTGGTAAAAGTTTATAATCATTAAAGTGTAATTTAATGAAATTGACTAATGGGACGTTATAAATGCACTATTATGGCACATATAAGTTGTTAAAATTAGTCAAGAAATCCCTTGAGATGACGTGCGCGGCTGGGGTGACGGAGCTTTCTGAGTGCCTTTGCCTCGATCTGTCTTATTCTCTCACGGGTGATGTCGAACTCCTTGCCGACCTCTTCAAGCGTACGTGTGCGACCATCGTAAAGACCGAAACGGAGCTTTATAACGTGCTCCTCGCGAGGGGTAAGAGTGTGGAGTTCTTTTTCAATTACTTCACGTAGAATGGTAGCCGATGCGGCATCTGCGGGTGCGGGTGTGTCGTCGTCAGGAATGAAGTCGCCAAGGTGGCTGTCTTCTTCCTCGCCGATAGGAGTTTCGAGCGAAACGGGATCCTGTGCGATCTTCATTATCTCGCGTACCTTATCTGCACTCATACCCATCTTTTCACCTATCTCGTCGGCGGTTGCCTCACGACCGAGCTCCTGAAGCATCTGACGTGAATATCTCGATACCTTGTGGATGGTTTCGACCATATGGACGGGAATACGGATCGTTCTTGCCTGATCGGCGATAGCTCTTGTGATAGCCTGACGGATCCACCAGGTTGCATAGGTTGAAAACTTATATCCCTTGCTGTAATCGAATTTCTCGACAGCCTTCATAAGGCCGAGATTTCCTTCCTGAATAAGATCGAGGAAGAACATACCCTTTCCAACGTATCTCTTTGCAATACTTACAACAAGACGAAGGTTTGCTTCAACGAGCTCGTCCTTTGCCTTTTTCTTTATTGCCTCATCCTCTTCGTTTGTCATTATTTCGGCAAGCTCGCGTTCACGCTCTGCACTCAGAAGCGGAACACGTCCGATCTCCTTGAGATACATACGAACGGGGTCGTCTATTGCAAGACCCTCTTGCTCGAGGATCTTCTCCATATTTTCACCCGCGCCGAACGACTCGACCTCGGATTCGATCTTCGAAATATCGGTGTTTGAAATATCTTCGTTTATCGTTATTCCGTTGTCCTCAAGGGTTTCGTAAAGCCTGTCGAGTGTGTCCATATCAAAGTCAAATTCCTCGATGGCATGCTCGATGTCGGCACTTGACAGGTTACCCTTTTTACCTTTTTCTATAAGGTCGTTAATATTGACCTTTTTTTCTTTGGATCTTTCGTGCTCCTCGTGTCCGTTGTCCTTTGAAGAGTTATCCTCAAAAAAGTCAACGTTTTCTTTTTCGATCATTTCAGCATTGTTCTTTGCCATTTTCTATTTCCTTCCAGATCTATGTATTTAACATTATTTTGAGATTTTTGATTCTCTTAATTTTTTCATTTCCAGACGTTTTTTCTCAAAGAGGGAATTTATATCTTCAGCTTCCTTTCCCTCATTTTTTGCATTGATTATGTTTTTTATGCCCTCGTCAAAGACCTCACGTGTATTGGTAGAGAGCGCGTGACGCTTTTGCTCCATGCTCTCGATGCGTCCGATCTCGTCTATTGAAAAGCTTTGCCCGAGCATTGCTTTTGAAAATCCGTGTTCGGTCCTCTCAAGCGAGCATATTGCCTCGAACACGCGTCTGCTGAAGTCGGTCGAGAAATCGTCTGCGGTGATACCCGCTTTTCCGCTTGCCGCATCGGCTCTGTATTCGGGGTAAATGAGCATAAGTCCGAGAACAAGCTCCTCAGCCGATTTTGCCTTGATGTTCTTTGATGCCTCGGGATTTATTCGGTCATCTATATTTTTTACCGACATATAAGCCTGTTGTGATTGCTTTTGGTTGTATTCGCGTATTCTGCGGTTTCTTATGCGCTCAACGTCGTTCTTTAAGGCATCGTGGCTTATGCCAAGCTTTTTTGCTGCCGAGGTGATATAGATCTCTCGCTCCACTCCCGAGTAGACTGAGGCTATCACCGAGCATATCTCGCCCGATGCGCGTATCAGCTCATTCGGTTGTGAAATATCGTGCGCGGCAAGTATTTTGTCGACCTTGTAGTCAAACTGTGTTTTGCTGTCGCGCAGGACAGAAGAGAAGCTATCCTTTCCAAATTTTTTTATATATTCGTCGGGGTCCTTTGCACCCGAAAGCCGCAACACTCTTACCTCAACTCCCGCTTCGGACAAAAGTCGCATCGCCTTGTCGGCGGCGGTCTGCCCCGCGTTGTCCGAGTCGTAAGTGATTATTACCTTTTTGGTGTATTTTGCAAATATTCGCGCCTGATCGGGTGTTATTGCAGTTCCGAGCGTCGCAACGGCATTTTCAAAGCCTGCGGCATGCAGTGCTATAACGTCCATATATCCCTCGCAGAGTATCATCTGCTCCTCGGCGTGATTTCGCGCAAAATTGAGCGCGAACAGGTGCTTACTTTTCTTAAATGCCGGAGTGTCCGACGTATTAAGATATTTGGGCTTCGAATCGTCCATAACTCGTCCGCCGAAAGCGACTACGTTTCCTACCGTGTCGATAATGGGGAATATTATGCGGTTTCTGAAATAGTCGTAGGTACGACCGTTCTTTTTGCTTTTACCTGCAAGAAAGCCGGTTGTCATTTCCTCGTCGGTAAAGCCGAGTGAGTGCAAGTGATTTGTCAGCATTCCAAAATTATCGGGTGAGAATCCAATGCCGAAATGCTTTATCGTAGCACTGTCGAGCTTGCGGTCATTCTTAAGGTATTTCATCGCCTCAGCGCCAAGCTTTTCGTCGAACAGGCAGTTTCTGAAGAATTTTGCCGCGGCGAGATTCATCTCAAGTATTCTTTTTCTCGAAGGTCCGCTTTCCTCGGCTGCTCCATCCTTTGGAATGCTTATGCCTGCCTTTTGGGCAAGGAGTTCAAGCGCATCGGTATATCCGATGTTTTCAGCCTTCATCGTAAAGGTTATAACGTCGCCTCCCGCTCCGCAACCGAAGCAATAAAAGCTCTTTGTAGCGGGGAAGACTGTAAAGGACGGTGTTCTTTCGCTGTGGAAGGGGCACAGCCCGTTCAGATTTGATCCTGCTCTTTTAAGTGTTACGTATGTTGAAATTACCCCTTCAATGTCGTTGCGGTAAACGATCTCGTCAATAATTTCTCTTGGTATCATGTATGTACTCCCGTAAAGACCTTCGGTATGAAGAGCTCGGAGTGAAGCTCGATAGCATAACGGTCGGTCATACTTGATATGAAGTCGCAAACGCGGCGCTCCACGGGGTCTATCTCTCTGCGGATGTTGTATAGAGCAGGCATTTCATCCGGATTTTTTACGTAATATTCGAAAAGACGAACAAGAAGGTCCTTGGCTTTGCCCTCCTCGCCCTTTGCGGCGGGATTGCGATAGACGTTCTCAAAAAGGAATGCGCGAAGCTCGTCTGTCGCCTTTTGGACCTCGGGTTCCATTTTTATCTCGTTTCGGTCGGTGCTTTCGCGTATAAGCGAGGTAACCATGGTGTTTATTCGTTCCGAGTGACCGTTGCCAAGTATGTCGCGCAGATGCTTTGGAATGTCCTCAATAGTAAGTATTCCCGCTCTGCACGCGTCGTCTATATCGTGATTTATATAAGCTATTCTATCTGCAAATTTAACTATAACACCCTCAAGAGTTGCCGCTATGTTGTTTCCGGTGTGCTTTAATATGCCGTCGCGCACCTCCCACGTCAGGTTCAGCCCCTCGCCGTTGTTTTCAAGGATGTCGACCACTCTCAAGCTTTGCTTGTAGTGTGCAAAGTTGGGGTCGTAGCAAGCGCGCATCACTTCCTCGCCTGCGTGTCCGAAAGGAGTGTGTCCAAGGTCGTGACCGAGAGCCGCGGCTTCCGTGAGATCTTCGTTAAGTCTAAGTGCGCGGGCAATGATCCTCGCTATCTGCGTGACCTCGAGAGTATGTGTCATTCTCGTCCTGTAATGGTCGTCAGCAGGCGCAAGAAACACCTGCGTTTTGTTCATCAGGCGGCGAAATGACTGCGAATGGGTTATCTTATCTCTGTCGCGCTGAAATTCTGTTCTGTATTCGCAGGGAACGTGGGGATAAACTCTGCCCTTTGAATTTGACGTTAGGCAGGCATATTGAGAAAGCGTGCTTTTTTCACGCTCAAGAACTATATCGCGGATTGAATTGCTCATAAATATACCTCCTTGCAGTCAATCAATAAACTGTAATTCCCAAATGTAATAATAATATACGCGAAAAACTTAAAAACTACTTTTTTTTTTGACAAAAAAATTATAATAAATAATGAAAATAATTAAAAAAACGTGAAATTGGAGGTCTTAGCTGCGAAATTGAGCGCATAGCTCCTCTATAGAGGAATATACCGAAGCACCGCGGCAGGCAAGAAGCGTGCTTTTGGGTTGATGGCCGCCGCATACGAGCGCACAGTCAGCGCCTATTTCTTTTGCGCTTTTATAGTCGTGCTCGGTATCGCCGATAAAAAGTACGGTGGCAGAGGGGAACTGCTCGCGCCATCCTGCCGCAAGTGCAGTTTTTGAGTGAGCGTGTATGTTGTCAAGTCCGTTTATAGTGTCAAATTTTTCTACTATTCCATACTGCTCAAGCTGACCGAGAAGCATATCCTTTTGCGTTGCTGAAAGGATATGCTGTCTTATTCCCATGCTTCTAAAAAGCTCGATTGCTTCGGGAATGCCCTTGCGAAGGGGTGAAGAAACACAATTTTTCAGGTATTCCGCCACCCATATAGGAGCTAATTCTTCGTATGATTCTTTCTCGAAATCAAAGCCGAGAGCTCTGTAATATTCGATTATAGGAAATCGGAAAACGCTGCGGTATTCATCGCTGTCGGCGATTGTCGGCAAACCTCTGTCGGAGAGCATTTTGTTGACCGAAAGAATGCCCGCTTCAACGTCGTCTATTATCGTTCCGTTAAAATCCCAGATAATATCTGTATATTTCATAAAGACCTCGTTTGAGTGGTTATTTATTCGGGGATCGCGATTATGTTAAGGTCCCAGGCAGGTATGTAGCGATACCGTCTGAGATAGAGCTTGTATGACGGCTCTATTTCGTGAATAAGAGCGGGCAATTCAAATATATCCTCGCTTCTGTGATATGCCGATACGAGAAGCACGGGCCTGTGCTTTCTTATCGTTTCGGCAGAGCCGAGCAGAGCCTCGCGCTCCGAGCCTTCAACGTCGTATTTTATATAGTCGATCTTTTCGTTTGTTATGCTATCTATCTTGTCAGCATTTACAGAGACAGTCTTTTTTGCGCTCGGATTTACACCCGAATTTCTGTTTCCACTTGCGTCATATTCAAGAACTGTTTTTTCATTCCAAGCAGCGTATTGGAGCGGAATGACCTCAATATTACTCTCTGCCGCGGCATATTCCGAGAGCTTGCGGAAATTTCGTCTGTCAGGCTCAAGGGCATATACGCGCTCAAGCGTGGGTGAGTAGTATTTAAGCTCTCGCACTGTATCTCCGTTGTATGCTCCCGCATCTATGGCGGTCTTTACCTCGCCTTTGCATATCAGATCGCGATAGACCTCATCCTTTGAGCTTTCCGCCTCCCTCAAGGCGCGGATATCCCCGTAAAGTTTGTAAAAAACAACACCATTAAAAATTCTTAACGACTCATTATCTGCAAATAAATCTTGCGCCGCTTTGATTTTGTCAAGGTTTGAGTTATAAAAATCGGCACAGAATAAATTGTCGCCGCAAACGGGCACGTCGGGCGCGTAAAGCTCACATTCTGAGGAAACCTTTTCAATAAGCTCGATTACAGATGGCAGGGAAGAAGCAAACGAAAGTAGGACGATAATATTCCCGGCACCGTATTTTTGCTTGACCTCGCTATACGAAAGCACAGTCTTTCCGTGAAAGGAATGGCCGCGCACAAAACCGTCGCTCGCAAAAAAATCAGACACCTCGATGCCGTACTTCTCGCATACGGCAAGTATCTTGTCCGCGCCGTTTCCCATACCGTACATAACTATTTTCTTTTCCCTCTGCGCTGAAAGATAGTGCCAGATGTCTTTATGGTCGGTAAAATTCATTTGCTCTCCTTGACTTTTTATACTATTGTGGTATAATATATTTATTATTATAATAAGCATTGCATTATAATTTTATTTTGAAAGATAATTATAACACACATTGGAGGTTTTTTCAATATGGATTGTATTTTTTGTAAAATAATTGCGGGAGATATCCCCTCGTCAAAGGTTTATGAGGATGAATATTGCTATGCGTTTCGTGATATAAACCCTCAGACGCCCGTGCACGTGCTCGTAGTTCCCAAGGCTCATATAGCGTCTGCTGACGAGGTAAGTGCGGAGAACAGCAATTACGTTGCGGCAATTTTTGAGGCTATTCCGAAGATAGCGGCAGCCGAGGGGCTTATGAACGGTTACAGAGTTATTACAAATTGCGGTGAGGACGCTTGTCAGACTGTAAAACATCTTCATTTTCACGTTATGGGCGGCCGTAAGCTTCCCGAAAATATGGGTTAAGCTATGATGGGCGGTTTTGGAGGCCCTCCTCCGATAGGAGGTCCGAAATATAATAAAATAGAGCCTCCGAAAAAAATGGCGGAGGTGCCCGAATATATCAAAAAGACGGTGGCGGGATTTTTTAAGCGTTTATCGTATATTTTCAAAATGGTCTGGGAAACGGGTCCTTGGATATTGATAATGCTTGTTTTCGTTGCCCTTTTTGAAGGTATAATGCCGCTTGTCGGCTCACTTATATCAAAAGAGATACTTAATGAATTGCAAAAGATAATCAGCTCCCAGTCGGCGGCAGAGGCGCTTGGTACGGTATATGATGCCGCGTTCTGGGGCTCCGCTGTTATGTTTTTGATCATTTTTTACTTCATCTACCACGCGCTTACCAAGATGGTTACTCATATTTCGAGCGCGGCGGTAAGAATATCGGGCGAAAAGGTGACAAAATACGTCAGAGTCGAGATAATGAGAAAGGCGAGCGAGGTCGACCTTGCTTCCTTCGACCTTCCCGACTTCTATGAGAAGCTTGAAAACGCAAACCGAGAGGCAGGTGCAAGACCCGTTTCGGTGCTCTCCTCTACACTTTCGGTCGTAAGTAAGGTGATTTCCCTTGTCAGCTATATAGTAATACTTGCCACAGCCCCCGGTATGTGGTGGACAGCCCTTGTTATGCTTGCCGTATCCATCCCGTCTGCGATCATCAATTTCTCATACCGAAAAAAGCAAGTCGGAGGCCAAGCGGTCTTA
>JAZSIV010000032.1:0-3866 GCA_045533995.1 Eubacteriales bacterium | reverse complement strand
GCACAAAAATTTGATTCGAGTTATTTTCTATTGAGTAAAAAGAGAAACAAGTATTTACCTTGTTCCTCTTTTTTCGCCTGCATCGTAGAAGTCTACCTGTCCGATAATTTTTATCTCTCCGTTTTCCACAACTATACCGCCTCCTCCTGTATGTGAGACGTATACGTTTTTTTTGCGTTCTTTGAGGACTCGTTTGATAGATTCATCCTGCTCGGGCTTGTGCTCGTAGTGGACCTCGTGGTAAAATCCGTCAAGATAGGGGAGTCCTTCATAATAGCCGAAGTCTTTGTAGTCTCCGTCGGGATAGAGGTGATACTCTTTAAGCTGGATCACAGCGCCCGCGCTGTATCCGAATACTATGCCATTGTGAGCAAGGAGAGTGTCAGTCAGCTCAAATTCTTTTATTCTGTCCATCATTCTGTCGGGAAGTCCGCCCGTAAAATATATTATGTCTGCCGATTCTATTTTTTGCTTGGCAGACACCTTTGTGTCTGAAAAATAGTTTATAAAGCAAATATCGTCGGGCATAATGCCGAACGGCGCAAGCCCGTATACTGTTTCAAAGTAGCAGTTACCGCCCGGTCCGAATACGCGTTCCCAGCTCTCCGCGTTATATACGTGATCGTCGTAAAAGGAGAATGCTACGACGGTAACCTTATCGCCTTTCTTAAAGTATCTGGACAGTTGCTCGGTAAAATCCTGAATGTTGGGACAGTCAAACAGAATATTTATCATAAATGCTCCTTGTTGGGATTTTTATTTAGTATAACATCTTTTTTCGTGCTTTTCAAGATAAAAACGTAATGGTCATTATTATCAAAATGAAAACGCTTTTTTTGTAAAATATGCAATATTTCATTTGAGAGTTCAAAATGATATAATGGTTTTGGATAGCTATTCAGTTTATGAGAGCATTTTGCTCGGAACGGAGAAATTATATGAAAGCTTTCAAAAAGATTTTGAGTATGTTACTGGTTTTTTCACTTATGGGAGGTGCGGCTGTTTCATGCCAAAGGGATGAAAAAGATAAAAAGCCGCTCGAAAAGTGGCAGCCCGTGCCGAAGAAAAATAATGTAAAATCCGATTCGCTTGATGTTTCCAAGGTAGAAAATCTCCCCGACACATTTATTTTCGGAATGGATGCATCCTGCGTTCCCTCGCTTGAAGCGGGAGGAGTGAAATATTACGATCACAACGGCAATGAAAAAGACGTGTATACGATTCTTAACGAAAACGGTATAAATTACGTAAGAGTCCGCATATGGAACGATCCCTTTGATTCGGAGGGGCGTGGATACGGTGGCGGAAACTGCGATATCGATAACGCGGTCGAGATAGGCAAGCGAGCTACCGCAAACGGAATGAAGCTACTCGTCAATTTCCATTACTCTGATTTTTGGGCAGATCCTTCAAAGCAGATGATTCCCAAGGCTTGGATTGGTATGGATATCGATACTAAATCGGAGGCGCTTTACGAATATACCAAGGAATGTCTTAAAAAGCTTGTAGATGCAGGTGTCGATATAGGCATGGTTCAGGTTGGAAATGAAACCAACGGTGTTCTGTGCGGTGAGTCGAGCGATGAGGTCGGAGGCTGGAAGAGGATAACTCAGCTGTTTTCTGCGGGTTCTAAAGCGGTACGAGAGGTGTGTCCCGATGCTCTTGTGGTGATTCATGTTTCCAATCCCGAAAAGGTGGGAAGCTATGAGATCTATGGAAAAAATCTTGATTATTACGGCGTTGATTACGACGTGTTCGCATCGTCCTATTATCCCTTCTGGCACGGAACGTACGAAAATCTTGCTAACGTGCTTACCGATATAGCTACTACCTACAATAAAAAGATCATGTTAGCTGAAACCTCTTATGCCTTCACCACTGAGGATAGTGATTTCTGGCCTAATACATTTGGTGATGACAGCGGTGCAGGAGCAAATTATCCGTTTACCGTTCAAGGGCAGGCAGATTATATACGCGACCTTGTAAACGTGGCAGTTAATGACGTTCCTAATTGTATAGGTGTCTTTTATTGGGAAGGTACTTGGATAGCCTCGGGCGGCAAGACCTTGGAGGAGAACAAGGAGCTTTGGGAAAAGCATGGCTCGGGATGGGCAACGTCCTTTGCTTGTGGTTACGATCCTGTTGATGCGGGCAAGTACTACGGTGGCTGTACCGTTGATAATCAGGCTATGTTCGACTCAAAAGGACGTGCGCTTGAATCTCTCAAGGTCTTCGGACTTATGAAGAACGGTAACAAGCTCAAAAACAGATAAAAGGTGAGTTTATGTTGAATAAAAAAAGGATTTTAAATATTGTGATCTCCACTCTTCTTGCTGTGTCACTTGTTTTTGGAGCGACTGCGTGTAAAAATGGAGGAGGGGAGCTTGCCGCTATGACGGATCCTATAAATGATAATTACAGAACTTTCTATCAGATATTCGTCGGCTCGTTCTCTGATTCAAACGGGGACGGAATTGGCGATATAAGAGGAATTATTAACCGCTTTGATTATCTTAACGATGGAAAAATAAATTCGGGCAAGAGCCTTGGCGTGCAGGGAATATGGCTTTCTCCGATATTCTCCTCGCCCTCGTATCATAAATACGATGCGAGCGATTATTATAAGATCGATTGGCGCTTTGGTACCGAGGAGGATCTTAAGGAATTGATCAATCTTTGCCACGAAAGGAACGTCAAGCTTATACTCGACCTCGCAATAAATCATACGTCAACTCAGCACACTTGGTTTATGAATTTCAAGGAAGCGAGAATGAATGACGACACTCAAAACAAGTATTTCGATTATTACACCGCGGTAACTACCGAGGAGAGAGTGGGCGGTCGTACGTATCAAAAGATTGCAGGTGTCGATTGTTGGTTTGAGTGTAATTTTTCGGGGAATATGCCTGAGCTTAACTTTGATAATGAAGAGGTGAGACAGGCGACTCTTGATATCGCTAAATATTATCTTGATCTCGGGGTTGACGGATTTCGATTTGACGCGATCAAGTATATTTACTACGGTGACACCAAAAATACCGTCGATTTTTGGGAATGGTATATGGATGAGCTTCGTAAAATAAAGCCGGATATTTACTGTGTTGGCGAATGTTGGTCGGGAGATACCGAGATAATAGAATATTACGGTGCAATGGATTGCTTCGGCTTTGCCTTTTCACAGCAAGAGGGAGTAATAGCGACCGCTGCAAAGGGTACATCCTATATTACGAACTACACTAAATATATTGAATCATGGCAAAATAAAATAGCTTCAAAGAATCCCGATGGTATGGTCATGTCCTTCCTTTCTAATCACGATATGGACAGAATAGCGGGGGCTTTTGTTACTGAAAACCATATGCGTATGGCGGCTAACCTTAATCTGCTTACTCCGGGCTCTCCCTTCATTTATTATGGAGAGGAGATAGGAATGAGAGGATCGCGCGGCTCTGCTAATACTGATGCTAACCGAAGACTTGCTATGCTTTGGGGGGACGACGATATTATAAAAAATCCCATCGGCTCAAATTATCCCGAGCAAAATCAAATAAAGACGACGGTAGCAGAGCAGATTGCGGATGAAAACAGCCTTTATAATTACTATTGCAGGCTTATAGCAATAAGACATAAATACCCAGCCATAGCTCGAGGAGATTATTGCTCACTTGGTACATCGCACAAGAATCTTGGAGGATTTCTTGTTGAACATGATAAAGACACGCTCATAATTATGCACAATACGTCCACTTCTGAGATAAGCTACGACCTGACCAAATGCACCAATATTAATGGATATATTCCCACCGAGATATTGGATTTTATTGGCGCCGGTTCTGCAAGACTTGATGGTACAGTCCTTACCATAG
>JAZSIV010000177.1:0-6606 GCA_045533995.1 Eubacteriales bacterium | reverse complement strand
AATATTATAAGAGAGAGCCGCGCGGTTGATTACGCGAAGTAAAAACACGAGCGCAAGGCTTTATGAAAATTCTATCCCGATAATGAGGATCTGATATATATTTTTAATATAGAGTCCAAAACGGTATAAGACGAGAGATCGTTTAAGATAGATAAAATTGCCGCACCCACAGGGTGCGGCTGTTTTTTCGCTTATAGGTTGGCAAATACGGATATTGTCGAATAAAATATAGTGTGAAAGTCTATAAACATCAATCAGAGGAGATAGATATATGACGGACGAAAGGACTATTACACTTGATAGATTAGATATCGGCGAGATTGCTGTGGTGGGTAATATACAAAACAAAAATGAAATATACAGACGCTTGCTTGATCTTGGAATGATAGAGGGCACCTTAGTGGAATGTATAGGTAAGAGCGCGGCGGGAGACCCTTCGGCATACCTTGTGCGTGGGGCGGTAATTGCGATAAGAGCAAAGGATGCAAAAGAAATAGAAGCTCTACGGGTTGGAGGTGAGGGATAAGATGGGACTTACAAAAAGCTCGGTCGGAAAGGGAGCAATTGACGGTGGAATTTTGATAGACAGAAAAAACTGCGACCAAAAGATCGTAGCCCTTGCGGGAAACCCGAACGTTGGAAAAAGTACCGTCTTTAATGCTCTGACTGGTCTTCATCAGCACACAGGCAACTGGCCCGGAAAGACCGTGGCAAACGCAAAAGGGTATTGTAAAAGCCGAGAAAATTCATATATGTTGGTTGATATACCGGGAACATATTCGTTAATGGCAAATTCGGTTGAGGAGGAAATAGCAAGGGATTTTATATGCTTTGGCTTACCCGATGCTGTGGCGGTGGTTTGCGATGCCACCTGCCTTGAGAGAAATCTTAACCTCGTTTTGCAGATAATCGAGGCTGCGCCCCGTGTCGTCGTTTGTGTAAATCTTATGGATGAGGCAAAAAGAAAAAAGATCAAAGTAAATATTCCCATGCTTTCTAAAATATTGGGTGTTCCAGTTGTGGGAATTACCGCAAGGAAAAAGAAAACGCTTGATGGCCTACTTGATGTAATTGATAATTCGCTGATACAAGAGGAAAGGGAAGAGTATATTATTGATTACGGGAGTGATATTGAAAAGGCAATATCTTATATTGTCCCCGTGATTGAAAAAAGAAAGGAGGTCGAGCTTTCACCAAGATGGCTTGCATTAAAATTGCTTGACGAGGATAAAGGGTTAATGCTTAGCATCAGAAAATATTTATCCAATGATTTCTTTGACGATGAGTTGACCGCGGCTGTCGATGAGGCTAAAGCTTATCTTAAAGGCAGGTCGATATCGCCCGACAGATTAAAGGAGCTCGTGGTGGAGGGGATAGTCAAGGAGGCGGAGGATATAAGTCGCAATGTCGTTACTTATGAAAAAAAGAATTACGGAGAAAGGGACAGAAGAATTGACAAGTGGCTTACGAGCAGACTGACGGGATATCCAATAATGCTTGCAATGCTTGCCGTCATTTTCTGGATAACCATAACGGGTGCAAATTATCCTTCCTCGCTTATTTCAACTTTTTTATTTTCATTGCAGGATAGATTAAGTGAACTTCTTTTGCACCTTGGCGCGCCCGATGTATTGCACGGAATTTTAGTGCTTGGTGTATATCGGGTGCTCGCGTGGGTAGTTTCTGTTATGCTTCCGCCAATGGCGATATTTTTTCCTCTTTTTACTATACTTGAGGATGCGGGATATCTGCCGCGAGTTGCATATAATCTCGACAAGCCTTTTTGCAGGTGCAATGCTTGCGGAAAGCAGGCTTTGACTATGTGTATGGGCTTTGGCTGTAATGCCGCGGGTGTTGTGGGAGGAAGAATAATCAATTCGCCGCGCGAAAGATTGCTCGCAATCATAACCAACAGCTTTGTGCCTTGTAACGGCAAATTTCCGATGCTTATATCAATAATAACGATGTTTTTTATTGGGGCATCGACAAGCTTTGCTTCTTCGCTGTTGTCAGCTCTGATGCTGACGGGCATAATACTGCTTGGAATCATTATGACCTTTGTTTCGACCAAGATTCTTTCGCACACCTTGCTCAAGGGCTATTCGTCGTCCTTTGTTCTTGAACTGCCGCCCTACCGCAAGCCGCAATTTGGCAAGGTAATAGTCAGGTCGGTCTTTGACAGGACGCTTTTTGTTCTTGGCAGAGCAATAGCAACGGCGGCGCCTGCGGGGGCAATAATATGGATAATGGCAAACGTCTCTATTGGAGATATGAGCTTGCTTGCTCACTGTGCCGATCTTCTTGACCCTTTCGCAAGGCTTTTGGGGCTTGACGGAATAATTTTAATTGCCTTTGTTTTGGGCTTCCCTGCAAATGAGATAGTGATCCCCATAATCATTATGGGATATATGTCGTGTGGAACGATAGTGGAGCTTGACAGTATATGGGAGATGAAAGAATTGTTTGTGTCAAACGGGTGGAATTTTATAACCGCGGGAAGCTTTTTGCTCTTTTCACTTATGCATTGGCCCTGCTCGACAACCCTCATGACTATAAAAAAAGAAACCGGAAGCTTAAAGTGGACGATCGTTGCCGCACTCTTACCGACCGTTGTAGGGATGCTTTTTTGCCTTGCCTTTGCTAATATTGCAAGGCTGTTCTTATAAAGTTTTCTACATTATTATATATAGTGCAAATTAAAGTGTTCTTAAAAACCTTTTTGAAAAAGATTTTCAAGCTTTCCAAAAACTTTTTAGGCAAAAATAGATGGAATAATAATCGTGATATGCTGAATATATATGTTTGAAATAAAATAAAAGCTCACAAATTGATCTGTTTGTGGGCTTTTTTCTCTATAAAAAAGCAAAAAAGCACCTTAAAAAACCATTCTCGGCGCGGTTTTAAGCCTAAAAAGCCTTGTTTTAGAGCTAAAGATGCTTAGAAAACAGTTGTTTTTGTTTAATTTGTATATTATAAAAAGCAAAAAAGACTTATAATTCTCCGTTTTAAATAATAAAAAAGTGTAAAAATTGTATTGAAAAACGCCTAAAAATGTGATATAATAGCAAAGCTTGATATGCGATGAAGCGAGAGGTTGCTGTCTTCGGGAGACCGTAGGACAGGTAATTTTCGTGGAGTATGTCCGTTTTAATCGGGCGACAGCAATCCTAAACACAGTTTTGAAGGGTGGATTGAGTGTACATTTCCCGAACTTGCCGTGCAAGTGCTGGTGCCGGCGAATTCGGTTTTTCAATGGACGCGAAAGAAACACACGGAACAGTGTTAAGGGAGCGTCCCTGCAAGAAAACGCGAGGACCGCGGCTATCCACGAGTCCGCGGCAATCCAAGCGAAAATATTACAAGGAGGCAAACAAAGTGGCAGTTAAAGAGAAAATCAGAGTAAGACTCAAGAGCTACGATCACACGCTCATCGATGCAGCGGCAGAGAAGATCGTTGAGGTTGCAAAGAGAAACGGCGCAGAAGTTTCCGGTCCTATTCCGCTTCCTACCGAGAAGGAGATCGTAACAATTCTCCGCGCGGTACACAAGTACAAGGACAGCCGTGAGCAGTTTGAGATGCGTACTCACAAGAGACTCATTGACATCATGAAGCCTACACAGAAGGTTGTAGACGCTCTGATGAGCATTGAACTTCCCGCAGGTGTTGAGATCGAGGTAAAGATCTAATCGGGTACCCGACCGCACCAAACAAAGATAACAGCCGATGGAGGCGAAAGCCTTGCAGTTCGGTAACTTTGTAAGTCATGTTGGCGTAGCCGCAAGGCAAAATCAAAACGTCAACCAATAATTTACAGGAGGAAAACATGAAAAAAGGAATTATCGGAAGAAAAGTCGGTATGACACAGATCTTTGATGAGATCGGAAACGTAATACCGGTTACGGTAATCGAAGCAGGTCCGTGCGTAGTAGCACAGAAGAAGACCGTAGAGACCGATGGATATGATGCGATCCAGCTCGGTTTCATCGACGCAAAAGAAAAGAACGCAACAAAACCCGCAAAGGGACATTTTGAGAAGGCAGGAACATCCGTTAAGAAGCACCTTAAGGAATTCCGTCTTGATGATTGCTCCGCAATAAACGTAGGTGACGTCATTACAGCCGATACCTTCGCCGCAGGCGACAAGGTCGACGTAACAGGTATGACAAAGGGCCGCGGATATACAGGTGCAGTTAAGAGATGGGGACACCACATTCTCAGTATGACCCACGGTACAGGTCCTATCCACCGTCAGCCCGGTTCTATGGGTGTTATCGACCCCGCAAGAATCTTCAAGAACAAGAAGATGGCAGGTCAGTACGGTAACGAGCAGGTAACTGTTCAGAATCTTAAAGTTGTAAAGATCGACAGCGAAAAGAACCTCATCGCAGTTAAGGGTGCTATCCCCGGTGCGAAGGACGGTATCGTATTCATTCGCGATTCGGTCAAAGCATAATCGGAAGGAGGAAATAAATAATGCCTACTATTAAAGTTGTAAATATGGCCGGCGCAGAAGTCGGATCCATGGAGCTCTCGAACGTTCTTTTCGGAGCTGAAAATGTAAACGGCAACGTCCTCCACGCCGCAGTCAGAGCTTACCTTCTCAATCAGAGACAGGGAACTCAGTCCACCCTCACCCGTTCCGAGGTTTCCGGCGGCGGCAGAAAGCCCTGGAGACAGAAGGGTACCGGTAGAGCTCGTCAGGGTTCGACCCGTTCTCCTCAGTGGACACACGGCGGTATTGCTCTCGGTCCTAAGCCCAGAAGCTACCGCACAGGCCTCAACAAGAAGACCAAGAGACTTGCTCTCATCAGCGCGCTCACCGATAAGTTCAACAACGGTAAGCTCATCGTTGTAGACGACATCAAGCTTGAGTCCTACAAGACCCGCGTTATGGCTGATATGTTCAAGGCGCTCGGAGCTGAGAGAAAGCCTCTCGTTGTTCTCCCCACTGTTGACGCTCTCGTTATAAAGAGCTGCGCAAACATCCCCGGAGCAAAGACTTGCCTCTACAACACCATCAACGTATACGATATTCTGAATGCTGATACATTCATTACTACCGTTGCAGCTGTTAAAATGCTCGAGGAGGTATATGCATAATGAGAATGCTTGAAGATGTAATCATTAAGCCCATTATTTCTGAGGCATCTATGGATCTGATGGGTCAGAGAAAGTATGTATTCAAGGTAGCAAAGACTGCTGATAAGGGCGAGATCGCTAAGGCAGTTGAGGCTATGTTCCCCGGCACTAAGGTCGAGGCAGTTAACACTATTAACATGAAGAGAAAGCCCAAGAGATACGGTGTGCACTTCGGTTACACAACCGCTTGGAAGAAGGCAATCGTTACTCTGACTGCTGATTCCAAGACCATCGAGTTCTTCGAAGGCATGAACTAAGAGGGAGGTCGAAGAGAATGGCTACATTAAAGTATAAACCTACGACACCCGCGAGAAGACACATGTCCGTACCGGTCTACAAGGACGTCATCACTAAGGATGTTCCCGAGAAGAGCCTTGTAGTAATCAAGAAAAAGCACGCGGGCCGTAACAGCTACGGACGTATCACAGTTCGTCACAGAGGTGGCGGAAACAAGGTCAAGTACAGAATTATCGACTTCAAGAGACTTTCTACAGTCCCCGCTGAAGTAATCGCTATCGAGTACGACCCTAACAGAACCGCTTATATCGCTCTTCTCCAGAACGATGAAGGCGTTAAGAGCTACATCATAGCTCCCGAAGGTCTTAAGGTTGGAGACAAGGTGTTCTCCGGTCCTGATGCAGATATCAAGCCCGGTAACGCACTTCCTCTCGCAAACATCCCCGTAGGTACCTTCATCAACAGCATCGAGCTTTACCCCGGTAAGGGCGCTCAGCTCGTTCGCTCTGCAGGCGTTATGGCACAGCTTATCTCCAAGGAAGCAAACGGTATGGCTCAGGTCAGACTTCCTTCCGGTGAGGTTCGCTTCATTCGCCTTGATTGTAAAGCAGTTATCGGTCAGATCGGCAATATCGACCACGACACCGTCAAGGTTGGTAAGGCTGGTAAGACCAGACACAAGGGCATTCGTCCTACAGTACGCGGTTCCGTCATGAACCCCTGCGATCACCCCCACGGTGGTGGTGAGGGTAAGTCTCCCATCGGTCATGCTAATCCTATGACTCCTTGGGGCAAGCCTGCTCTCGGTCTTAAGACCAGAAACAAGAAGGCTCGCACTGACAAGTTCATCGTAAGACGCAGAAATGCTAAATAAGGAGGGAATATAAAATGAGTCGCAGCTTGAAAAAAGCACCTTTCGTAGAAGAAAAGCTTTATACGCGCGTTTGCGCTATGAACGAAAAGGGCGAAAAGAAGGTTCTTAAGACCTGGTCTCGTTCGTCCACAATATTCCCGGAATTTGTCGGTCACACTATTGCGGTTTACGACGGCAGAAAGCACGTTCCGGTATACGTTATTGAAGATATGATCGGTCACAAACTCGGTGAGTTTGCTCCTACCAGAACCTTCAAGGGCCACGCAGGCTCCAAGACATCCAATAACGGTAAATAATGCAGGAGGAAGAAATTAATATGGAAGCAAGAGCAACGCTTAAATATGCAAGAATCTCC
>JAZSIV010000116.1:0-7352 GCA_045533995.1 Eubacteriales bacterium | reverse complement strand
GAATTTTTGTCCGCATTGGCGAGTTTTTTTCATTATTTATATAGCGCGCGCGTATATATAGTGCATTTATCTTCCAACAGTTCGCAAGCAATTGGCAGAGAAAGCCGATCGTTTCTCTCGTTCAAAAAGCCGATGCGGCAGTCCGTGCCGCCAATTGCCGCAAAACCGCTCTGACGCACAAACAAAAAAGCTTCAATATATTATATACGCGTGTGCGCACACGCGCGCGTGGGAAGTGAGCAAGTGTGTTTTTTCAAAATTAGTATTTTTCGTCACGATATTTAGACACAATAAATTTGAAATATAATTTTTGATTTGTATTATTTTATTGATTATTTTTTTAATTTATATTATTTATTAATGTCTATGTCTGTTATCGTTGTATTTTTTAACACATTGTTGCACATTAACTCTTAACAATTTGATTTTAGCATTTTATATTTTTCGCCACTTTGTCAACCGCATAGCTTTAATGATCACTCAATCTTAAAAAAAGAAACAGCCCTCCCAAGAAGTGCTTTCATGGGAGGCTGTTTTTATGTTATTTTATCTTGCCGTCGACAACAGCTCTTTTTAGTATTGCTCCGACCTTTTCGGCAATGCGCGAAAATCCAAGGTCGTTAGGGTGGCAACCGTCAACGGTACACGAGTCCTCAAGGCTACCGAGGAAAAGTCCGTCTCCGTCTATATAATAAACGTTTTCGTCGCCGTTTTCTATAGCATAGTTGTAAACGTCGACCATTATACGCTTTGCCGCCGCCATTTTTTTCTTAACATCAAATGACGGAAAGCTTCTGCGCGAGTCGGGTCTGCCAACCATGATATAGGGCACGTCGAGCTGTTTTACTCGTACCGTCTTATAGAAATTCAAAAAGGTAGCGTCAAGCTGCTCCGCAGAAACGTTGGTATTATAATCGCATACAAATGCCGACATAGGAAGATCGGCGATATAGTCCGCCATGACCTGCTCGCCTCTGCCGCCGTCCGAAAAGCCAAGATTCAGAAAATTTATATTAAGCTCGCGCGCGATCATCGACTGATAAGCATTTCCCGGGCGCGACGCGCATCCGCCCTGCGTTATTGACGTTCCGTAATACACGATAGGTTTAAGGTCTTTGTACGGTGCGCCTTTTTCGACAACGGAGCCCTCGGCAACGCCAACGTAAAGGCGGTCAACGTTTGAGTAAAGCGGAAAATTTATAGTGTAATGGCGCATACCGCCGTCGTTAATATCTATTACAGATTCGTATCCGTCGGTCATATCTCTCGGCGGCATAAAGGTGCGGCAATACACACTTTGATTTCCATCGGGCGAGTCTATATAAAGATCAAAGCCCGCGCTTCCCGCAAGGGTCATGTGTGGCATTTTTCCAACGCCTGACATCTCGGCTCTTATAGCTATATAGGGAGAATTTGTAGAAAAACGGACTCTGCCGCCTGCCGAGTTTCTATAAAGCGCCCTCACGTTTTTGTTGACTGCCTCACTATTTCCGATCTTGTCGGGCAGGCGCTTGAATACAGGCTCTGATCGAGGCTCAAAAAAGCCGTATATCTCAAACGGTTCTTCGCGAACGTCATATAATTTCAGATCGGGCTTTTTTATTGTTTTCTCGATCCTCATATTTTTGTCGATAGCTTCAAGATTTAGATCCTTCATAAAAATCCCCTTCCGTCTCGATCTGATTTAGATAATTTTAGCAAAGGGACAACTGTTTGTCAACAATTATTTTTGGGGCTCTTCCGAACCGCTCGCCGTCTCCTTTTCTCTCATCGCCGAGCTTCTGTTAGCGCTGCCCTTAAGAAGAAGCATTTTTGCACATTTGAAGAGTGCGCTGCGCGACTCGGGGTCAAGTCCGTTCCAAGCCTTGCGAAGCTTTTTTCGGTCGGTGTTAAGATCGGTGAGCGTTTTTGCATTGGTGGCACTGAGTGCCTCGAACAAATTTTCAACGAATTGCTCTCGCTCGAGCATAGTCATGCCGTCGAGCCACTCCTTGAGCGTTCTGTCAATAAATCTGCTCTCATCGGTAACGGTGTCAAGATGTATAAAGCTTCCGCCAAGGACCTCCCACGAAAGACTGTCGTGCTGAAAGAGTCCGTTTTGCGAGCTTTTTACAACGTCATAGCTCTCCTCGTGCTCAAGGAGCATTCCCACGACCGACGACTGCGGAATTATAGTCTGTATCTTGTCGCGCACGTTCATATAATCAAGGCTCTCCATAAAATCCTTGTTGAATCCCGGTCCGTCATTATCATACGTGCGAATTATTCTTTCCTTGTTTTCCGGTGAGCATTTTGCGAGCGCGTATACCGCAAGACTTCCGCCCTTGCTGTGCCCCCCGACGTAAATATTCTCTCGGCGCTCGCTTGCCGCTTCCTCAAGATAAGAGACCGCCTCAAGCTGTGCGGGAACGGGGTGCATAAAGCTCATATTAAAATTTTCTTTCCAGCCGACAATGGTGTCGTCGGTGCCGCGGTATGCGACGTAGACATTTCTTTCGTCAAGAAGATAGGTCAGGGCGCAAAACTGCATCTGTGTCTCGTCGTTTACGTCGTTTATATATCCGCAAACGCGGATCCTTCCAAATCTCTTCGATTTCGCCGCCTTTGCAAGAAGAGCCACGATCTGCGGCGGAACGATAGCTCCGAGGTATGCCTTTTCTCCTCTGTGACGGCGCAGATACGCTCTTGCCGCCGTGGCGAGCAGAATGGGCTTGTTAAATTTGGGTGAAATTATATTTTCAAAATCAATGTAGCTGATCGCAGATAAAACGAGGTTGTCAACTTCGTTTAGAGGAAGCTGTGAAAACTCAATATCGCCCCTCCAATCGATGTAGTCCATCATATTTGCCATAATCGGCACCTCCCCTCACATCAAATCTGCTTGTGAACGCTCTTATATTCGTCGTAATAACGGTAATAGTGGCAATTCTGCGTATTTCCGCCGAGAAAATTCATCATCTCATCCTGATCGAGGTCCATGTTGCAGACGTATGTATCGCTCTCCTCATCGTAATCGTAAAACTCGCAGCTCTCACACGTTGCGGCGAGCTTTTTTCTGCCGGTAATACCCGTCTTTTTTTCTTCCATCATCTTTTTTCCTGCATATTTTTAAGTTTGTCAATAAAATTCTGAAGAATGATCTGTGCCGAGAGCGCGTCTATCACCTCTTTGCGGCGCGAGCCTCTTGTGTTCGTTTCGTTCAGAAAGCGAGCCGCGGTCATTGTGGTCATTCGCTCGTCAAAAAGGCATACGGGGATCTCTGCTCCGCCGTCGGACGCAAGTCTTTCTTCAACAAGTCTTGCAAATTTTCTGTATCTTGCCGCACGTCCTCCCTCGCTTCCGTCCATATTCACGGGAAGTCCGATCACTATCGCGCACACTCCGCGCTCACGTGCTACCGCAACTGCGGCATCTGCCGTTTTTTCTATTCCGCCGGGACTTATCACACCTATAGCCGAAGCTATTATGCGTGACGGGTCGCAAACAGCAAGTCCCGTTCTTTTATCTCCGAAATCAATGCCGAGTATCGATCCCTTTGTTGCCGCTATTCTTTCCATCATTCCTCCGAGCAGGTATTGTTTCCCGCTTTGTTATTTATATATTCCATAAGATATTCCCGTGTATTTGCCGACGGATCCTCGGTCACAAGCAAAAGAAGCTCCTTTAACGTTCTTCCTATCTCCTCGCCTCTCATGCCGAGCATTATAAGGTCGCCGCCGTTCAGCGCAAGCGACGGGATTCCGTCACAATAACCCTCTGCCCTTATACGTTCAAGCTCTAAGGCAAGCGTTTTTTCAAACGCCCCGAGCGCCATACCAAGCTCAGCCGCCGCAAAAGAAGACTTGCCGAAATCGAGCAAAAATCTTCTGTACTCTGCGTCCTGCCTCGGCTCGCTGTATTTTTTTATTTCAAGAAGCAAAAGGGTCTCTTCCCTTATCGCATTTGAATATTTCAACTTTCGTAATATTCCGTTTGCCTCACTCTCATTACAGCCGTAAAGTAGGCAGGCAAGCCTTGTAGGAAGATGGCAGGAAAGTTTTTCGAGCGTTTCAATGCACTTGTCATAGGGAGTATACTCTCCAAGCAGATATCTGCAAATACCAAGCTCGCGCATCTTTTTGATAGCAGACGTCGGATCCTGCGCCATTAAAAGCTTTGAGAGTTCAACACAAAGCCTCTCCTCCGAAACGTTGCGCAAGCCCTCTTTTTGACGGGTCAACGCGGCTTGCGTTTCACCGTCGATAGCAAATCCGAGCTGTGCCGAAAAGCGAAGCGCGCGCATAATGCGCAAGGCATCCTCCCGCATGCGCTTATCGGGATCTCCGACGGCTCTGAGCACCCTACGTTTTATATCTTCTCTGCCGCCAAAGGGGTCTACAAGCCCCCTTTTTTTATTATATGCCATAGCGTTCACGGTAAAATCCCTGCGTGACAGATCTTTATTTATATCCGAGGTAAAAAGAACACTGTCGGGGTGCCGTGAATCGGCGTATTCCCCATCTATTCTGAAGGTGGTGACCTCAACTCCACAGCCGTCTTCATCAAGAACGGTCACCGTTCCGTGCTTAAGCCCTGTGGGAATGGTGCGCATATCTGAAAAGATCGCAAGTATCACGTCGGGCGGTGCTGCTGTGGCAATGTCGAAATCGTAGGGAGCTCTGCCGAGCATCATATCGCGCAAGCTGCCGCCCACAACGTATGCAGGATATCCCGCGGATTCAAGTCGGTCTATGATTTTTTCAACATATTCGGGATAATCCATGCTCTGCTCCTCTCTCTTCCTTTTATGATTTTATTATACAACTTTGCCCATATCCTGTCAAGAACGGACGTTTATTCTCTAAAAATCTTGTTTTATAATATCCTGCGGCAAAAATCGAAACCCTATTAAATTTTTTCTAAAAAATTTATACAAATTTATAATAAAAATTGTTCGTTTTATCTTGCAATTCTTCCTAATCTGTGCTACAATAAATAAGAAACTATTGGTTTTTTTGTTTTGCAAAGAAAAATCAAAAAATTTTTAGGAGGAAAAGATGAAAAAACTCATTAGAATTTTGTCTCTCGTTCTCGCTCTTCTCATGCTCGCATCTTGCTTTGTAGCATGTGACGGCGACGAAGGAAAAGGCGATGATACTACTGTGTCGACAAACCCGGGCGACGACAAGGCTCTTCCCGCACTTGACTGGGACGGCGCTGAATACCGCATCCTCGGTAGACAGCACGAAACACTTAATTTCCAAAACTTCGAGGTATCCCGCGATGAAATGTCCGACGACGTTGTAGGTAAAGCTGTTTGGGAAAGAAATAACAAGCTCACAGAAAAGTACAACTTCGTTGTTAATGGTATCCTCGAGAAGGACCCCGCAGCCAGATTCAAAACCGCTGCAGGCTCGGGAGAGGACCTTTACGACCTCGTTATTGCACCCAATGGCAACTTCAATACATGGGCTCTCGAAGGATATCTTCTTGACATGGCTAAGCTCGATTACATAAACTTCGAGCACGATACGTGGAACAAGAACTCCCTCAAGGAGCTTACGATCGGAGGCAGAGTATACTACGGTACAAGTAACTTCCTTCTCCAGGATAAGCACCGTACATACATCACTATGATCAACAGAGACTACATCAAGGACAATAATCTCGAAGACATTGAGTCTCTTGTTCTTGACGGCAAGTGGACGATCGAAAAGGCTGTTGAGATCTACAAGCAAGGCGCTAAGGAATCCGACGGTCAGGACGGTCTTACAAACAACGATAACTGGGGATTCACATCTCTCGGCACAGATACCGTTCTTGCACTTATGGTTGGTGCAGGCTTCCGTGCATCTGAAATAGGATCTGACGGATATCCCAAGCTCACAGGCGCAACCGATCAGATGATGTCTATTATCGACAAGGTATTCACCATCACAAACGACCAGACCTTCTACTACTGTGACTCTCAACATACAGCGCCTGCGACACAGGAAGAAACCTCCGAATTTAAGATCTTCTATGCAGGCAAGGCAGTAGCTATGGAAATGTGCGTTTCGGTTGTTAACGCTAAGAAGCACTACTCCTTTGATGCTTCCATTATTCCTAACCCCAAGTTTGATGAGGATCAGGATCTTTACATCTCTCCCGCACAGTGGGGTTTAGCATCTCTCTTCGCAATTCCTTCCGCATCTCTCGATCCTTCAAGAGCTGCATTCTTCCTTCAGGCTATCTCTGAGGAAGCTCATACAACCTCTTACCCCGCATACATCGAGTCCAAGTGTAAGCTTCAGGACACTATCGATGAAGTTGCTGCTGACTGTATCGCACTCGTATTCGAGGGAATTTCTTACGATATAGCTCTTATCAACAACATAGGTAACATTAAGACAGTTATCCTCGACCAGGTTGCTTCTTCTGCAAACAACAACTACAACCAGAGATTCTCAAGACTTGAGTCTCAGGCTAAGAAGCAGATCGAAAACATTAAGAACGTTTACGCTACACTTGAATATTAATTAAAAAATAAGGTGCAGGGCTCGTCCCTGCGCCTTATTTTATAATAAAAGGGCGGCGCACCTCAAAAGGTGCGCCGCTTTTTTATTATATTATACCCGTTATAAAAATCTCAAGACCTATTATTATAAGTATCACACCGCCAAGAATTCCCGCTTTGCCCGAAAGATGAGTACCCATTTTTCTACCTATCAGTATTCCGCCAAGGCAGATGACAAAGGTCACAGCCGCGATCACAGCCGCCGCAAGAAGTGCTGAGTAAATATCATACTCCGATATTGTAAATCCGACGGAAAGAGCATCGATAGATGTTGCAATTCCCTGCACGAGAAGCCCCGCAAGACCTATCTTATTATCACACGGACAATCCTCACACTCACACTTTGCAGTAATTCCCTCATACAACATTTTGAGTCCAATAAAGCTGAGAAGTATTAGAGCTATCCAAGGTATAAGCTTTTCAAACCATTTGAAATACTGAACTACCGTATGTATACAGATCCAGCCGATAAGGGGCATAAGCGCCTGAAAGAAGGCAAACAACCCTGCTATACCGCATATCTTTCTGCCCTTCATCCTTGGTTCGTTAAGTCCGTTTGCAAGAGAGACCGAAAAGGCATCCATTGCAAGTGCTACCCCAAGAAAAAAGCTGGTAGTCAATAATTTTAACATAAATTCCTCCGAATTTTTATAAATCAAGCTCGACTATTATATCATTTCTTCTTTTAATTGTCAACAATTTATATTAAATAATAGATTTGCAGCCGGTTTACAGGAGAAATCTAAACCTCTATATAGGACTTGTGCAGATTTTACGCAGAAACGAAGACATTAGTTCAAACATAAACATGTCCAAA
>JAZSIV010000160.1:0-5131 GCA_045533995.1 Eubacteriales bacterium | reverse complement strand
TTGGCCTCCGACTTCTCTTAATATTTCAAGTAATTTTTCCATAATTTCCTTTTCCGAAGAGAGGGCTCTCTTCTCAAATCATATTATCAACCCGTACTTTATTTCAAAAGCTCGGGCAATCTTCTTTTATCAATTTTTCCGTTCTCGGTAAGAGGCATTGCATCAAGATGCATTATGACAGACGGAAGCATATATCTCGGTAATAGCCCCGATATATACGCCGAAAGCTCCTTTTCATCGCACGCGCCCACGTAAAAGAGCAATATCCTCTTATCGGCATTATCATAAAGACAGCAAGAGCGAACGACTCCCTCGCATTTAAGAGCGGCAGTTTCTATCTCGCCAAGCTCTATGCGGTGACCCATATGCTTTATCTGCGAGTCGCGTCTGCAAACAAAGACAAGCTCTCCGTATTCGTTGTATCTGCCTATATCTCCCGTGCGGTACATCAGCTCGTGAAAAGCTGTGTTTCTCGGATTTTGAACAAAGACTTCATTTGTCTTTTCGTCATTATTATAATATCCCATAGTAAGACAGGTTCCACTAATGCAGATCTCTCCGCTCTCGCCCTTACCCGCCTCTTTTCCGTTTTCGTCTATAAGGGTGATCCTCGTATTCTTAAACGGTCTGCCCACAGGTATAGGCTCGTTCTCCGAAAGCTCTCGGTCAGCGCGCCAATAGCACGACATTCCCGTAGCCTCGGTCGGTCCGTACAGATTGTAAAATGTAGCATCGGGAAGCGCCTTGCGCCAGATATCGTACTGATTTCTCGGGAAGACCTCGCTTCCAAAGGCAACCGTTGTAAGATGCTCGGGCTTGAATTTATCAAGCGCTCCGAGAGAGGAGACCTGAACAAATGCCGAAACGACCCAGCAAACGGTATTTACCTTATATTCGTTAAGATATTCGATGAGCTTTACCGGAAAAGAAAAGCATACCTTCGGGACAAAATAGGTAGTTGCCCCGAATTTGAGAGTAGGCATTATTTCCTTAAGCGGTGCGTCAAAATAAAGTGGAGTCTGATTAGCAAAAACAGTTTTGTCGGAGAAGCCGAGTGCCTCGCTCAAATGCTCGGTATAATCGATCACCGAGCGGTGGCAGGCAACTACACCCTTGGGCACTCCCGTCGAGCCCGACGTAAAAACAACGTATATTGGGTCTGTATCTATCTGCTTTTCTCGTACGGATCGAAGCTTTTCACAGTCACACTTAAACGATGCCGCATCGTCATAAAGAACGACCTCGGCACTAAAATCTGTCGCTATCAGCTGCGCTCTTTTTACGTTTTTATTGTCCGCTATCATCATACGCGGATGAAGATTGTCAAGAATGGTACGTATTCTCGCATCGGGCATCTTCTCGTCAAGACAAACGTAAAAGTTTCCCGAATATATAACTCCAAAAAACGCGGTAACAGTCTTCGGATGCTTGTCCATAAATACGACTATCGGCTCGCCGTATATTCCCTTTGAGCAAATATAACTACCGACAGCTCTCGCACCCGTACCGACTTGTGAAAAGGTCATTCCCTCTTTTCCTGTTGAAAAGGCAAGCTTATCCGCATATTTTTTTTCTGTATTTTCAAGATATTCAAGAATATTTGTCTGCATATCTCTCCTGAGTGGAAATTTACTTCCAAGAATAATTTTTATTGATTATTTCCGTTTCTGTCGCGGGATACAGATGGCTGTCAAATTTATAATAATTATCTCCGTATCCCGACGAATTCGGCTTATAGCTCTCGACCTGCTCCTGTGTCATAAGACAGCCGTTGTTTCCGCCGACACCGAACCTGCCTGCAAATCTCGTCGCATCAAAGAAATACCAACGGGGATTATTTTCCGTTCCGATATTTACCATACACCAGAAGTGTGTATCATTGGTAAGACCCTTTGTGCGTTCGATGTCCTTATTTTCAATTCCGAAATACTCAAAGAATGCCTTTGAAAGCGCAAAATATGAGTAGCAGTCGCCCTGTCCGTTTTTAAGGGTAAGATATGCTTCGTTGCGCCAGTCACTCCTTGTTCGGTCGTTTGAAAATCCAACGTATCTAAACCTTGCGCTATCCTTGCTTGCAGTCGGGTCGTTGACGTATTCGTATATAAGCTTGCAAAGCTCCTCTTTTGAAAGGCTCTTACTCATTCCCTCGTTACGCGCTATCTTCTCTATCTCCGCGTTGAGCATCTCCTCGGTAACGTGGGTTGCATGTATGTATACGGGAATTATAGCGGTAACTCTGTTACCCGCCGCATCGGTAATTATATAAGTTGCCTGATAGGTACCCGCCTTGGTCGTATCAACCATTGACGAATCGACCTCAAAGGATGCGCCGAAGCAGTTATCGGCTATCTCCACACCGCTGCGGTATGATATTCCCTCACCAACGTATCCGACGATACTTGACGGCATTGAAACGACTCTCGGATTTTCGGTATCGTTTATCACAAAAAGCTTTGTTTTATATCGACTCTCATTACCGTGCTCGTCTTTAAGCGAGATAAGTATCTCATATTCACCGAGTCCGTTTATCTCGGGAGAATCCATAAATACCGCCTCGTAGTCCGAATACTCGATTATATCCTCAAAGAAGTCCTTTGCCTTGGGATAAACAGTTGAGCCATTGTGAATACTGAGCGAGCGAAGTGCTCCGTTAGGCGCTTCGGTATCCTTTACCTTAAGCTTTACCTTCATAGCTTCATTCTTGCCATAAGCAATAGAGACATCGTATTCTCCGACCTTTGTAATATCTATCTCGTTTTCATCATAATGATAACGGGCATCATTCTTGCCGCTGATCTGCACGGCAGACGGAAGCGGATCGCCTGCTTCAAGCTCGATTACCTTTGCAAAGCCTATAAGGTCAACCAAGAGGGTTATTCCGAGCGTCAGCATAACGGCAGCCACAAGTAGGACTGTATATTTCATAACGAAAAACAGCTTTTTTCTGTTTTCATAAACAAGAGTTTTATATCTATCAATTTTATTCATAACCAATGCATTTCTCCGTGCGATTTTCTACAAAACGGATGATAAAATAAGGGGCAAATTACAATTTTCCATAATTATATATATTATATCATCTATATATATAACTTGTCAATGAAAAAGACAGATGTTTATTTATTTTTTGATCATCGAAACGAAGAAAATTTACTCTGTTTTGGTACATTGTTACCTATTTTGTTTTATATGGATTTTAATTTTGTATATATTAACATATTTTTTTAAGTTTTTTTGTCAAATATTGTTGTCATAAAATGTAAAAAAACTATTTACTTTTATGGCGCGATATGATATACTGAAGTAGAAAAAAATAGTCCATAAACGGCAGATGCGATTGATAAAAAAGCTCTCCCCCCAATGGCATTATACCCTTTTTTATCCTCGTGCTGCCAAGCCCTTGTTTTTTTCGGTTTTGGGGCCGTTTTTTTATGCTGAAGATAAAAGAACCGTGTGTCCCCCACACATTTCCGCCAAAGCCCGAACATCTCATTGGCAGGACGAAAAAGGAGGAAAAATCTTATGAATCTCATCTACAATGTTAAGGACAAGCCGAAGTTCGGTCAGGTTCTCGTCTTCGCGTTCCAGCAGGTCCTCGCGATTCTTGCAGCAACGATTGCGGTTCCCGCCATTGTCGGCAACGGAATGTCACAATCTGCAGCCCTCTTCGGAGCAGGTATCGGCACTCTGGTTTATCAGCTCTTCACTAGATTCAAGAGCCCTGTATTCCTTGGCTCTTCATTCGCATTCCTCGGCTCTATGGCAACTGCATTTGCAGGTGCTGCCACGGTATCCCTCGGATACGTAGGTCTTATACTCGGTGCTGTTTTTGCAGGTCTTGTTTACGTGGTCCTCTCTATTATCGTGAAGCTTTGCGGTGTTAACTGGATTAACAAGCTCATGCCCGCAGTTATCATCGGCCCGACGGTTGCTATAATCGGACTTTCGCTTGCAGGAAACGCTATCGGCGATCTTCAGAAGGGTGGCGTTGGATCGACCTCTTCTTATATAGCTCTCGTTTGCGGACTTGTTACACTTGCAGTTACTATGCTTTGTTCGGTATTCGGCAAGAAAATGCTTAAGATGATACCCTTTATTATCGGCATCACGGCAGGATATGCTGTAGCTACAGCCTTCACAGTTATAGGTAACGTAGCAGCTATTGATGCTCTCAAGGTTATTGATTTCTCTAAGTTCCATTCTATGCAGTGGTATCCTGATTTTACGTTTGTTCAGGCAGCAAAGGGCTTTGGCGACATTGACCTAGCTTACATAGGTACCATCGCAGTAGCTTATCTCCCTGTTGCATTCGTTGTGTTTGCAGAGCACATTGCCGACCACAAGAACCTCTCCTCCATCATCGGTCAGGATCTTCTTGAAGAGCCCGGTCTTTCCCGCACACTTCTCGGTGACGGCATAGGCTCTATGGCAGGCGCGCTCTTTGGCGGATGTCCCAACACCACATACGGCGAGTCCGTTGGTTGCGTAGCTATTTCGGGTAATGCTTCTGTTATCACTATCACAGTTACCGCATTTATGGCTATCCTCGCTTCCTTCATCGCCCCTTTTGTAACTTTTCTCGCTACCATTCCCGCTTGCGTAATGGGTGGTGTTTGTATCGCGCTTTACGGCTTTATCGCGGTCAGCGGTCTTAAGATGATCCAGAAGGTTGACCTCAATGAGAACAGAAACCTCTTCGTTGTATCCGTTATCCTCATCGCAGGTGTAGGCGGTCTTACACTCACATTCGGTAAGATAACTATCACAACAGTTGCTTGTGCTCTCATCCTTGGTATTCTTACAAATGTTCTCCTTTCCAAGAAGAGCAAAAAGAACGCTGAATAAATTTTAATAACATAAAAGCTCCAAGGCACGCCGCCTTGGAGCTTTTTATTTTTATTACCTTAAAGTATAATACAGATAAGCCCGTTGCTTCCCTCGTTTATAATTCTTTCAAGGGTTTCCGAAAGCTTTAGACGCGATTCCTCGGGCATGTGCTCAAGCTTTGTGTGAAGTCCCTCGCCAACAAGCTCGTAAAGACTCTTTCCAAAAACGTTCGACTCCCATATCTTCTGCGGATCGTCCTCAAATTCATTGAGCAGGTATTTCACAAGCTCCTCCGACTGCGCCT
>JAZSIV010000157.1:0-2774 GCA_045533995.1 Eubacteriales bacterium | reverse complement strand
CCACACATCATTTCATCAACATAAGATGGTTCATATAACCCTGCGATAAATCCTAAACCTTTACTATACTTATTATTAGTATTCTCTTTTGATATTTCATAATAATAATTCATAAAATTAAAATCCTTGTACTTCACATATACATCATACAATTCTTGTTTTATGATTTCCATTTACAGTCATCTCCAATATATTCCATAAATTCTAATTAACCGTTCCGTTTTATCGCTAGTTTCACCTTTGTATTTCAAAGGCACAGGGAAAAGCCCATACTCCTTATTCATTATAGCACAAAACGGCAGAGAAAGCAAGAGTTATATTCCGACTTCGTCGGAGTGATATTATTGCTACCGCAATAGTGATATTGAAGCCTTACGGCTTCAGTGATATTTTATTCGCCTTAAACTTGCGCAGCAAATATCACTCGGAGTAAGCCGAATATCACTGCGAAGCAATAGAACTCGCCGTAGGCGAATAAAACTGCCCAACTTCCTTATGAGAAGTTGGGCAAACGGTGACCTTTTGGTTTTATTGATCTTCTTTGTTTTCTTCTTTTTCTTTATTAAAATTCTCAATTATGTTAAATTTCTTATCAAGCTCAGCAAAAATAACGTCGGCAATTCCCTCGCCTCCGAAGGCGTCGCGAGGAACACGGTTTTCCTTAAGCTTCAAATACTTTTCGCTACCGTTCATCGCTTCCTTGATGAACTTCAAACACTTTTTAAGCTTGAAGATACGCACCGCATCGCCCCAATATGTAACGTAATGCTCAGCAAGTCTGCGCTCTATAACGTTTGCAGAGTGAGTAACTACGATCGGAACACCGAAGAACGCGGGCTCCATAAGACCGTTTCCGCTCTTGCCGAGATAAAGATCGGACATAGCTATAAGCTCAAGCACCTTATTTGTGAAGCCGAAAGGATATATCTTAGTATTTCCCTTTGATTCAAGAGCCCTGATGCGCTGATAAAGCTCGGGGTTCTTTCCGCAAACGATGATAACGTTAATGGGAAGATCCTCTTCAATGATCTTTTGGCAAAGCTTTTCCGCCATACCGATTCCGTATCCGCCTTCGGTCAGATAGATGGTGAATCGGTCATCAAGACCCCATCTTTCTCTCAGCTCCTCGCGTGTCTCGGTTATCTCAAAAGCCTCTTTTCTGATAGCAAGAGGAACTCTTTTAAGGTTATTGTTCTTAAAATGTCTCTTATGTAGCTTCATCGCGCGAAGATAACCCTCGGGCATCGAGATCGTTGTAAGATCACAGGGGTAGCGGAACATCGTATTGATGTGAGCATCCGGCACGTGCATAACCGTGTAGGGCCTGTTTTCCATTTTCATAGCGTAATAGTTTGTAGACCAATGAGTACTCAGCACAATATCCGGCTCCAGCTCCTCCATATGCTTCATGCTCGCTTCGTATGCTCCCTTTGTCGTCTGCTTCATAACGAATCGGCTGACGATCTTAGTTCCAAAAAGATCCATCAGGAATATAGTAAGATGCGCATAGAGTGGCGACTTGTTATAGCGCCTGACCTCGCGTCCCATGCTCTGCTCAAATTTTATTAAGGTTTCGTCACGTTGCTCCTTGAAGAAATTGCTGCGAACTATCTCAAAATATTCGCCGTATTTCTTCTCAAAAGCGTCGCAGATCGAGCGCTCCGTCATCATATGTCCGAATCCCGCCTCAACAAATGGGAAAACGATTCTCAGTTTTTTCATTTCTACACCTCAAAAAAATTACTTTATGCGGCTTCGCTGTCTTCAGCAGTTTCTTCGCTGACTTGGTGAGTGTCGTGAACGTTCAGATGCTCTACGTCGGTGGTATCGGTGTGAGGAATAGGCTTCCAGCCAAGATTCTTGCAGAAAAGAGATATAACGTCCATAGGTACCGCAAGAAGAGTAAAGAAAGGAAGCAGAATAACCGAAAGAGCCTTGGTAAAGAATCCAACCTTTGGTATTCTCTTGGCTTCGAGAGCGTATACGAGTATTGTAAGAAGAATGGTTCCAAGTTAGGTAAGTCCCCACGAGATAAGCATTCCGGGAAGCTTTGCAGCATACACCTCAAGCAAAGTTACCTCTTCAAACAAGGGAGTAAGGAGCGCAAGAGCGTGATCAAGCACAAAGAGCGCGGTTGTGATCACACCTACGGGCAAAACGTTTACGGTTATGTCGTAGACCGAGAACTTTCTCGAGCATCCACCCTTTTTCTTGGACTTGAAGAGCTGAGATACGAGATCGCCGAATCTCTGAATAAATACCAACGTATGTCCTCTCATCCAACGGAGTCTCTGTCTCCACATTATTCTCCAAGTGGTAGGCTGTTCGTCGTAGAACATAGCCTCGTCACAGTAAACAACGGGAGTGTTGCCAATGATCTGATCCGCAGTGATCTCCCAGTCCTCGGTCAGAGTTACGTATTTCCAGCCTTCCTTCAAAGCAGATGCGGGAACGATATAGCCCGTACCCTGAACTCTGGTGGAGCAACCGAGCACGGTTCTGCCTCGGCTCTCGATACGGCAACCGTATACGAAATAAAGTCCGTAAAGCGCGCTCATTACGTTCGAACCGAAGTTCTTGGAGTTTCTGAAAGATGTAATAACACTGTTTTCTCCGTTTGCCACAAAAGCATCGTTCATCTTGGAGATAAAACTTCCGTCAAGAATGTTGTCGGCATCGAGAATAAAGAATCCGTCAAAATGCTCATCGGTATAATCCTCGCCTATCTTCTTGATAAGATACTTCAAAGCATATCCCTTGGTGCATTCGTTGGG
>JAZSIV010000098.1:0-7340 GCA_045533995.1 Eubacteriales bacterium | reverse complement strand
GTTATATCGTGAAGGACGGTCTTTTCGGGCACGTAGCCGAAGTCCATATTCTCAATTCTTACGTCGCCACAAAGCTTGGTGTAGGTAACACTTCCATCAACCAAGTGAGGATGCTTCCAAGCCCACATACCTGTGCGCTCCTTCGTTTCAACGATCTCGCCGTTTACTTCCTTTGCGTTGACAAGCGTAACGTATCCATTGTCGACCTCGGGCTCTGTATCGAGAAGGTCAAAGACACGTGATGCACCTGCCATAGCCATAACGACTGCATTTATCTGCTGCGAGACCTGGCTTACGTTATTTGTGAACTGCTTTGAAGCATTAAGGAAGGGAACTACAACGCTGATGTTTACAAGTGTTGAAGCCGACATTCCGATGATGGGAGCGATAAGGAGCTGAAGAGAGATGTTTGGCGTCTTTGTTATTATAAGAACACCGCCTACAAATGCAACGAAAACGTAAAGAATGTTACCTATGTTACCCATGATGGGCATAAGGATGTTTGCAAAGCGGTTTGCCTGTGTTGCATTTTTGCAAAGCTCGTCGTTTATTGCATCAAAATCCCTTACACTTTCAGTTTCGTGACAGAATACCTTTACGACCTTCTGTCCCTTCATCATTTCCTCAACGAAGCCCTCGGTCTTAGCTATCGATTTCTGCATTTTCATAAAGTTCTTTGCACTCGCACCGCCGACCTTTTTTGCGACTGTTACCATAGCTATACTTGCTAATGCTACAACGAGAGCCATCCATGCGCTGAGGTATAGCATATTGATAACGAGGAAGGTGACTATAAGTGCTGACTGAATAAGATGGGGAAGTGTGCCCGAAACGAGCTCACGGATAGTGTCAACGTCGTTTGTGTAGTGTGACATTATATCTCCGTGTGCGTTTGTATCAAAATAGCGTACGGGGAAGCCCTGCATCTTATCGAACATCTGCTTTCTTATATCATTGAGGAAGCTCTGAGACACGATAGCCATAATTCTCGTGTAAACGAATGATGCTACCCATCCCATAGCGTATATAGAGAGCATTATGAGTATTGCGGTAAGTATCTTTCCGAAAACTGCGTCAAGTCCCTTTTCAAGACCTTCTCCGATATAGAGGATAAACTGATTCATAAAGAGGCTGGCGATAGTTGATGCCATTGAAACGAGTATGATACACACCGTAACGGCTATCATCTGCCACTTGTAATTCTTAAAGAGCATCTTAAGGATTCGTCCCATAACGCCCTTCTTTATAGGGGGTCTTTTAGCTTGATTATTCTTCATCTTTCTGTGCCCCCCTTGTCTGAGATTCGTATATTTCCTTATAAATGGGACTCTTAAGAAGAAGCTCTTCGTGGTTGCCCACAGATTCTATGCTGCCGCCGTCAAGCACGATTATCTTGTCGGCATGCTCAACAGAGGATATTCTCTGTGCTATGATTATCTTTGTAGTGTCGGGTATCTCCTCGGCAAACGCACGACGGATAAGGGCATCTGTCTTTGTGTCCACAGCGCTCGTAGAGTCGTCAAGAATAAGTATCTTTGGTTTCTTGAGAAGCGCACGTGCTATGCAGAGACGCTGCTTCTGTCCGCCCGAGACGTTGCTTCCGCCCTGTGTGATATAGGTGTCGTACTTGTCGGGGAAGGTCTCGATAAATTCGTGTGCCTGAGCGAGCTTACAAACTCTTATTATGTCCTCGTCGGAAGCATTTGCATCACCCCAACGGAGATTGTCCTTTATAGTGCCAGAGAAGAGCACGTTTTTCTGGAGTACGACTGAAACCTCGTTACGAAGAGTTTCAATATCGTAATCGCGTACGTCAACTCCGCCGACCTTGACCGAACCCTCTGTGACGTCGTAGAGACGGGAGATGAGCTGAACAAGGCTTGTCTTGCCACTACCTGTTCCGCCGACTATGCCGACAGTTTCGCCCGAAGCTATAAACAGGTCTATGTCAGCAAGAGACTTTTTCTCTGCGGTCGCCGAGTATGAGAAGCTTACCTTATCAAAGAGAATGCTTCCGTCACGAACCTGGGTAACGGGATTTTGGGGATTCTGTATAGCACTTACCTCATTCAGAAGCTCAGCAAGACGGTTTGCGGACTCTGCAGAGATAGTGATGGTAACTATTATCATAGAGAGCATCATAAGACTCATAAGTATCTGCGCGCCGTAAGTAAGAAGAGCCGAGAAGCCTGCTATATCAAGCTCGGCTTCTTTTGTGGTGATGATGAGCTGAGAGCCGAAGAAGCAGACCATAAGCATAAGTGCATTGAAGCAGAACTGCATAAGTGGGCTGTTGAGGGCGAGTATCTTCTCAGCTCTCGTAAATCCGTCTGCAACGTCGTCCGATGCTTTTTTGAATTTTTTTCTCTCATGATCTTCACGAACGAAGGATTTGACAACTCTCATACCCGAAACGTTTTCCTCAACGGAGTTGTTGAGGTTATCGTACTTCTTAAACACTGTCTTGAATATGGGGTGAGCATTCTTGAAGATGAGCCAGAGTCCTATTGCCAGCACGGGAATTACGACTGCAAAGGCAACAGACATCTTAGGGCTTACCGATATTGCCATAATGAGCGCAAAAACAAGCATCATAGGCGAGCGGATTGCCGTTCTGATTATCATCATAAACGACATTTGAACGTAAGTAACGTCAGTTGTAAGTCTTGTTACAAGACCTGCTGTTGAAAATTTATCCATGTTTGAGAATGAATACCCTTGTATTGCACAGTAGGCATCGTGACGTACGTTCTTTGCAAATCCGCATCCCGCTATTGCCGCAAAGTGACCTGCAAGCGCACCGCAGGTGAGTGATGCGGCTGCAAGAAGAAGCAGAATAAGACCGTACTTCACTATTACCGAAAGTTCACAGCCCGCCTGAATATTTCTTACAAGCTCTGCTGTAACAAAGGGAATGAAGCACTCAATTGCAACCTCTCCCGCAATTATTACGGGTGCGAGGATTGCAGGCTTTTTATATTCTCGAACACATCTTGAAAGTGTCCTTACAATATTCATAAAATAGCCTCCTTAATATATATCCTTATTATTTTAATACATAATCATTTCATAAAATTTATACTTTTGTGAACAATAGGTTAACAAATTAAAAAAGAACGGCAGATAGTTTTTCAGTGCCGTTCTTTTGTATTTTATATTGTTTCTACCTTGATAATATCCGTGTTTCCCGATCTTCCGTTTGTCATTCCGCCCGTTATTACAATTTTATCGCCCCTTGTAAGCTTCATATGTTCACGGGCAATGTTTTTTCCTGTGTAGAAAAGAACGTCGGGCGAGTAAAAGACCTCACTCATTATGGGTGTAACGCCCCACGACAGAGCAAGCTTACGCCACGTTTTTTCGCTTGTGGTCATTCCTATGATGTCAACGGGGCAACGGAAGCGCGATACCATGCGTGCGGTAATTCCCGAGAGGGTGCAGGCAACAATGGTTTTTGCTCCAATATCTATCGCCATTCCGCAGGTCGCGTGTGAGATAGCATCGGCTGTATTTCTGATTATAAATTCCGAATTTTTGAACATTTTTTCGTAATTTATATTGTTTTCTGTCTGCTCTGCGATTTTTGCCATCGTCTTTACCGTAAGAACGGGATATTTTCCTGCCGCGGTCTCTCCCGAGAGCATAATGGCACTCGTTCCGTCATATACCGCGTTCGCAACGTCGGATATTTCGGCTCTTGTCGGACGAGGGTTATATATCATCGATTCGAGCATTTCGGTAGCCGTTATGACCCTCTTTCCGAGCAAGCGGCACTTTGTAATGAGATATTTCTGAATCGTGGGAAGCTCCTCAAAGGGGATCTCAACACCCATATCACCTCGTGCGACCATAATGCCTTCGCAATCCTTACATATCTCGGTGATATTATCAACACCCGAACGGTTTTCTATCTTTGCTATAATGTCAACGTCAGCACCGCCTATTGATGCGATGTATTCCTTAACGTCTATAAGGTCCTGACGGTTTGAAACGAACGAGCAGGCGATAAAGTCAACGCCGTTGTCGATGCCGAATTTTATATCTTTTTTATCGTTTTCACTAAGATATATCTGCTTTAGCACTTTTCCGGGGAAGCTCATACTTTTTCTGTTTGAAAGCTCTCCGCCTATCTCGACGTTGCAGTCTACCGAGGAGCTTGTGACGTTTTCAACCTTGAAAACAACAAGACCGTTGTTAAGAAGTATCTTGTCGCCTATATGCATTTCATTAGGAAGTCCCTTGTAATTTACAGAAACACATCTCTTGTTACCAACGATATCTTCGGTTGTAAAAGAGAATTTATCACCCTCACAAAGCTCTATCTTGCCGTCCTCAAACGTTCCTATTCTATATTCGGGACCCTTTGTGTCAAGAAGGATAGCAATAGGTAGGTCAAGCTCTGCGCGGACCTTCTTTATAAGCTCTATCGTGCGAAGATGATCCTCGTGTGTTCCGTGTGAAAAGTTAAGTCTTGCAACGTTCATTCCCGCAAGGCACATTTCTCGCAGTATCTTCTCATCTGTGCACGCAGGTCCGATAGTACATACGATTTTTGTTTTTCTCATTATATCTACTCCAAAACGGTTGTCTTAATTATTTTTTGCAATATCTAAAGATTTTATCATAAAAGAGTAATTTTGTCAATAAAATAATAAATCAAGTTGTATTCTCAAAGCCCTTGATTTGCAGAAGTTACTGTGATATACTATTAGTATATTTATCAGATCGTTTTGTTCAGAGGTAGCTATGAAAAATTACGTTATAGGGATAGATTTCGGAACACTGTCCGGAAGATGTGTTGTCGTTGACGCACGGGACGGCAGAGAGCTTGGCGAAGCAGTGCTTGAATATCCTCACGGTGTAATGGACGAGACTCTTCCGTCGGGTAAAAAGCTTCCTCCGCAGTTTGCGTTGCAGGACCCGTCCGACTATCTTGAAGTGTTGCGCCATACCGTTTCCGAGGCAATGAAAGAGGCGGGAGTGTGTCCTTGCGATATAGCGGGAATGGCTATTGATTTTACTGCCTGCACACTTATACCGATATTTGAGGACGGCAGACCTCTTTGCTTTGATAAAAAATTTTCTGACGAACCTCACGCTTTCGTAAAGCTTTGGAAGCACAGTGCGGCGCAAAAAGAGGCGGATAGAATTAATTTGGTAGCTAAAGAAAGAAGAGAGGTTTGGCTTGACGGTATCTACGGTGGAAAAATTTCTTCCTCTTGGGTGTTGCCCAAGGTCTGCGAGATACTCAACAAAGCACCTCACGTATACGAGGTAACAGACAGATTTATTGAGGCGGGAGATTGGCTTGCTTTTATTCTTACAGGAGAGGAATGTCACTCTGCGGCACTTGCGGGATACAAGGCGCTCTGGAACGAGCAAGACGGATATCCGAGCAATGATTTTTTCATTGCCGTTGACAGCCGTCTTGACGGTATTGTCGGTACAAAGCTTTCGGAAAAGATAAGGTCTTCGGGCGAGGTCGCAGGATATATCAGCGAGACAGGCGCAAAGCTTACGGGACTTGGCGTCGGTACCCCCGTCGCGGTTTCTATGCCTGACGGACACATGGCTATCCCTGCGGCAGGTGTGGTTGATGAGTCTGAAATGGCGATAGTTCTCGGAACGTCAGGCTGTCAGTTTATTCATTCAAAGGAGAGAAAGAGCGTCTCCGGTGTCTGCGGCTGTGTTAAGGATGCGATCGTAAAGGGATATTATACCTACGAAACGGGACAGATCTGCGTTGGCGACGGATTTGACAGATTTGTAAAAAAATTCGTACCCTCAAGCTATGAGATAGAAGCCAAGGAAAAGGGAATGAACATACATAAACTTCTTCGTACAAAGGCGCAAAAGCTCAGAGTTGGTGAGAGCGGTCTTATCGCACTTGATTGGTTTAACGGAAACAGAAGTATTCTTAATGATTCGGAGCTCACTGGAATGATCGTTGGACTCACCCTCTCAACAAAGCCCGAGGAGATATACAGAGCGCTTATAGAAGCCACGGCGTTCGGTGTGAAAACTATAATAGAAAATTTTGAGAATAACGGGATCTACGTAGGAAATATATGCGCATCGGGTGGAATTTCGCGCAAGGACGAGATGATGATGCAGATATATGCAGACGTTAGTGAAAGAGAGATAAGAGTGGCAAGCACCTCTCAAGGCGGTGCACTTGGAAGTGCGATGTATGCAGCTCTTGCCGCGGGTATATATTCAGATATAGGCGAGGCGGTCTCAAAAATGGCTGGCGGCTCGGATAAGGTCTATCGTCCTATCCCCGAGAATAGCGCGGTATACAGAGAGCTTTATGCCGAGTATAAGAGGCTGCACGATTATTTCGGCAGGGGCGAAAATACAATTATGAAGAAATTGTTAAAATTCTCCACTTGACTTTATAAGAAAAATATGGTATCCTTTTGGTTGAATAAGGTAGATGTTTGTCGAAACCCCACGAATTTTAACCATATTGAGAATGGAGACAGTCATGAGTGTTGAAACAAAAAACAGCCCTGTAGCTGAAAACGTTGAATTACCCAAAGAAGAGAAGAAAGACCAAAAGAAAAAGAGAAAAAGAAGATTTGGCGACCGTAACGACGGAAGAAAGCTTCGTACTCTCGAGCCGATGGCGAGGATCTCTCCCTATATAATGTCAAAAAGATGCGATGCGCAAAATCATTTTTCGGATAGCATTGACGTTACGAGGGTAGATGCGTTTTGCAGACAAAAGGTAAAGGAAGGATACGTAAATTTCGGTTTTCTTCATATTCTTCTTGCAGCCTATGCCCGTATGGTCTCTCAAAGACCTGCCGTAAACAGATTTATCAGCGGTCAGAAGGTATATTCAAGAGACGTTATCGAGGTCGCGATGGTCGTAAAGAAAGAGATGACCTGCGATTCTCCCGATACCTGTATAAAGGTTTACATTGAGCCTACCGACACAGTAGACGACGTTTACAAAAAGTTTAATGAAACTGTGCAAAGCGTTGTCGGAAGTGATGAAGCAAGCGGATTTGATAATCTTGCAAAGGTTATTAACTATATTCCCGGTCTGCTCCTCAGGTGGACGGTAAAGTTTTTGAACTTCCTTGATTATTTCGGACTGTTACCGAGATTTTTAACAAAGCTCAGCCCCTTCCACGGCTCACTGATAGTGACGAGTATGGGCTCTCTCGGTATAAATCCCGTTTATCATCACCTTTACGATTTTGGTAATCTTCCGGTGTTCATCTCATACGGAAAGAAGAGAAGTGAGACCTCTGTCGACAGGGATGGAAACATCGAAACCAAGAGATATATTGATTTGAAGGTGGTAACCGACGAGCGTATCTGCGACGGAT
>JAZSIV010000063.1:0-2035 GCA_045533995.1 Eubacteriales bacterium | reverse complement strand
CTTGCAGACGAAACGGGGGATTTTTACCACACCTTACTTATAACCGGATTTTCCGAAGGTCAAACGCTCGTAAGCGCACACACAAACGATGCCCTTGACAAACCGTTATCCACGTACAATTTTACGTCTCTGCGCTATATCCACATCGAGGGGGTTCGAATAGAGATTGCAGACGACACCTGCTTTTCCGATCTTATCGAGGGAATTTCTCTGAATATTCCGTCGGAAGAAGCGTGAAGTAAATCTTAACTATGTAAATAATTATTGAATTTTATTCTTAAAACCCCAAAAAATCACCTAATTTATCCACTGCGCTTCTTGACATTCGGATATAATTATGTTAAACTTAATTATATATGTACTTATTCCGAAAGGACGAAATAGATTATGGACAACCAAAAAAAAGAAAAGGGCAGATTCACAAGAGTTCTTGCCATAGCAGGCATAGTCCTCGCTGTAGTTCTTATATGCATTACCTATTTCTTCGTTATCTATAACAGAAACGAGATATTTGGTGTTATAGGAAACATCGTTGATATAATCATGCCGTTCATTATAGGCGGTGTAATCGCATATCTTTTGAAGCACTTATGTAATTTCTTCGAAAAAGTGCTATTAAAGATATTCTCCAAGGCAAGAAGTCGCTATCCCAAAAGGGTTGAAAGAATTATTAATCCTATCGCCATTATTATCTCATACATAGTTGCAATTGTTGCTATCTCCGCTCTCCTGGTTATAGCGGGCAAGGGTGTATATGACAGCGTTAATAATTTCATTAATCTTCTTCCCGAATATATCGACAACGTACTTGGTTTTGTTAACGGAATTATTTCCTCAAATGAACCGATCAAGGCTGCGATCGGCCCCGAAATCGTTGAAAAGCTCAGTGCGCTTCAAGAGGTTGCTCCCGAGAATAAGCTTACTGAAACAGGAAAGCTTCTTTCCCAGCTTTTAAACAATTCCGAAATCATAGAATTTTTCTCTGACCTTAGTAGCAATTCCGCAGGCGGAACAGACATTATCGTCACAATCTTCTCGAGCACATCAAACGTTATCAGCTCTTTGATCGACTTTGGTATCGGTGTAGTAATCTCATTCTTCCTGCTTTTGAACAGAAAAGCCATTGCCGCAAAATCGACAATGCTACTCCACGTTATATTCAAGAAAGAATCTATTGTTAACGCCATTGTTGAAGAAGCAAAGTTCGCCGACAAAACCTTTTGCGGATATATAGAGGGCAAGATCATCGGCTCTACGATAGTCGGTCTCGTCTACTATATTTTCCTTACACTTGTTGGAATTCCCCATGCTCCTCTTATCGCGGTAATGTGCGGTGTTACCAATATAATCCCGATCTTCGGTCCCTTTATCGGATCAATTCCTTCAGGATTCATTATTCTCGCCTCCGATCCCGCATACGGATTTTTACACGTCATTATCTTCGTTGCATTTGTCTGCGTATATCAGTTCATCGACGGATATATTATCGACCCCAATATCGTAGGTGGAAACATCAAGCTTGCCCCCGTTTGGGTCATATTCGCAGTCATTCTCTTTGGCGGTCTATGGGGCTTCCCCGGACTTCTTATCGGTGTTCCGCTCTTTGCCGTCATATATGACATAATAGGCAAGGTCTGCGCTTATATGTTGAAGAAAAACGGAAAATACCATCTTCTTGTTGAATTCAAGCAAAGGTTCAATGAATCCGAAGGCGGCAACAAGAGGAAGAAAAAAAAGAAAAACGTAGCTGTTGCCGAAGGTGCGCAAACAGAAGAGGTTTCAACCGTTGAAAGCACCGATTCTTCTGAAAGTGATACAGCAAAATAATTGGATGCAAATGTTGAAAATTTTCAAAAAAGAGCCGCCGGTGTTGGCGGCTCTTCTCTTTGGAGCGTTTTGGTAATTTTGCACAAATGCAAGCGCTTCATATTGCTTTTTTTGTATATGGCGAAGCAAAAAAAATCTTGACAAACCCCCTATGTTGTGGTATAATATTTGGGTAAGCGAAAAAATGACCCGCTAGCTCAGACGGTAG
>JAZSIV010000096.1:0-2401 GCA_045533995.1 Eubacteriales bacterium | reverse complement strand
CAAGGACGACGGTCTTTCGGCAGAGCTTAAGGCAGATTACAACCCCATAAGAAAAGCGGCTCACTACTTCAGAGAGCTCAGTATGGAAGAGAAGAACGAGATAATCAAGCGCGACCCCAGATACGGCAGAATAGTTTGCCGTTGCGAGGGTGTTACAGAAGGTGAGATCGTTGAGGCTATCCACACAAATCCAGGCGCTACCGACGTTGACGGTGTAAAGCGCCGCACAAGAGGCGGAATGGGAAGATGTCAGGGCGGCTTCTGCTCTCCTATGGTCGTTGATATTCTCGCAAGAGAGCTGAACGTTCCCTTTGAGAGCATCACAAAGTTCGGCAAGGGCTCTGTCATCAATTACACTAAGACCAAGGGGGATAAATAAGATGAGCAACATAAAAAAGGTTGATCTTGTTATAGTTGGCGGCGGTCCTGCAGGAATGAGTGCCGCTGTTGCAGCATACGACGCAGGTGTGCGCGATCTTCTTATCCTTGAGCGTGAGGGAAGCCTTGGAGGTATTCTTAAGCAGTGCATCCACAACGGTTTCGGACTTCACAGATTTAAAGAGGAGCTTACAGGTCCCGAGTATGCATACAGATACGAAAAGCAGGTAAGAGAGAGAAACATTCCCTTTAAGACAGGCACAATGGTGCTTGATATAACTTCCGATAAGGTAGTCACCGCTATGAACAGCGAGGACGGTGTATTTCAGCTTCAGGCAAAGACAATAATCCTTGCAATGGGCTGCCGTGAAAGACCGAAGGGCGCGCTCAACATCGCAGGAATGAGACCTGCAGGTGTATTCACCGCAGGAACGGCACAGAAATTTGTTAATATCGACGGATATATGCCCGGTAAGAAGGTAGTTATTCTCGGTTCTGGAGATATCGGTCTTATTATGGCAAGAAGAATGACACTTGAGGGTGCACAGGTTAAGGCTGTTTGTGAGCTTATGCCTTACTCGGGCGGTCTTGCAAGAAATATCGAGCAGTGCCTTAACGACTTCAATATTCCTCTTATGCTCTCTCATACCGTCGTTGAAATACACGGCAAGGACAGAGTTACAGGAGTTACCATCGCAAAGGTTGACGAGCGCCGCAGACCTATAGCTGATACACGTCAGTACATAGAGTGTGACACTCTTCTCCTCTCTGTCGGACTTCTCCCCGAAAACGAGCTTACCAAGGGTGCAGGCATTGCTATTGACCGCATCACAAACGGAGCCGTTGTCGATCAGAACAGACAAACTGCACTCGAAGGTGTTTACGCTTGCGGAAACGTTCTCCACGTTCACGACCTCGTTGACTTCGTTTCCGAGGAAGCAGAGATCGCAGGAAAGGCTGCCGCTGCTTACATTTCGGGCAACAAGGCAAACGCTAAGGAAATAAAACTTGTTACAGACGGAAAGGTAAGATACACTGTTCCTCAGAAGATCACTTCTGCTGACGCAAACGTTACGGTTTATTTCAGAGTTGCAGACGTTTACAGAGATATCCGCATAACAGTTCGCGACGGAGAGAACGTTATAATCAACAAGAAGAAGATAAAGGTCGCTCCCGGTGAAATGGAAACGGTTACTATAACTCCCGATATGATAAACAATATGGGCGGCGACACTCTCTCGTTTGCTATTGAACAGGCTTAAGGAGGCAGTAAAAATGATAAGAGAATTAACTTGTATCGTTTGTCCTAAGGGCTGTCAGCTTAAGGTTGAGCTCGAGGGCAAGGAAATAATATCTATTAGCGGTCACACCTGCAAAAGAGGTGAGGAATATGCTAAGACCGAGTGCACGGCGCCTCGCCGTACACTTACAACAACTGCTCCCGTTATCGGTGGCGGTGTCGTTCCCGTAAAGACAAATGCAACCGTTCCGAAGGAATCTCTTTTTGAGTGTATGAAACTCATAAACAAGGCATTTGTTCCCGCTGATGCAGAGGCAGGATACGTTGTTATTGAGAACATTCTCGGCACAGGAGCTGACGTCGTTACAACAAGAAACGTTAAGATTTAAGTTCGAATAAAAGATGCGGGGAGAAACTTTTTGCAAAAAGTTTCTCCCCGCTCCCCTTTTCAAAAAACTTAAAATATACGGCTTTATCTGACCAATCATTTGTAACACATCATAATTTATTTCCCCACAGCAAAAAGACTTTTGTTAATTTGAAAAGACATGTCCAAAGGTTTTTGAAGGAGGTGCAGGAGGGAACTTTTTTCAAAAAGTTCCCTCCTGCTAACACTCATCTGTTATTTTTTGAAAATTCTCAGCCGCAGTAGTCTTGGCGGTAGAGGTCATATTCGCGCGAAAGCTCACACGATATCTTGTAGCCATTATTCTTTTTGAAATCCGAGAAGAGATACTGCACCCCGTATTTCTCGGAAGTCGGATCGTAGCCAGGTCGTTCTGT
>JAZSIV010000152.1:0-12098 GCA_045533995.1 Eubacteriales bacterium | reverse complement strand
ATACACAAAATCATAAAACACATTCTAATCAAGGTTCGCGATTCCTTTTTCATATCTTCAAACATCATCGGGAATCCTAACATTAAAAAGTAGGCAAAATAATAGCTTACTCTCTCATATATCTGCGTTGTAAGGAAACGACCGAGATACAAAGAAACTCCAACCACAATCAGTGCAAAAGGAAAGAATCCCTGCGGTTCTTTTATTTTTTTTGAGAAGATCAAAAGACCTATGATCGCTATCAAATAGATCAGAACGTTGACCACACCGCCACTTTCAAAGCTTTCACCCGCAGCATAATCCTCGCCCGTCAAGCTGTCGTATAGAAATGCAAAACGGTCTGCGAAGGCAAGAAAGAGTGCAATAACTGCCGTCAAAAAAACGACCGATTTCCAATTAAACCTTAAATTCCGCATTAAATATACAAACACGAAAATCATCGCACTCTTATGGAAAAGGACTGCAAGCAAAACAATCAATAAAAAGCGGAACAGCTTTTTTTCTCTCGCATAACGGTAAGATAAAAGGCATATAGACATAGCAAGAGCTTGTCGCATTCCGTTCATTGCAAAGGTCATTGAGCCAAGGCAAATAAAGGTCATCCAAGACACAGCAGGGTCCTCGGAATTGCGTGAGATAAAGCTTGCCGTTGCGCAAACGATCACCGCCGAGGAAAGAAGAATAAACCACTGAGCCTCGGGGAATATCCTCGCGGCGAGCCACGTATAAACATGGAATCCGCCCTCTGAAAAGAGGAAAAAGTCCTTAAAAACTCCCGCACTTGCTAAATAATCATGCAAGTTAATATAGTTTTGGGCTTTGGAGAAAACCAATGAATACACATATGTATCCATTGAGCCCGTATATCTGCTTCGCAAGCCGAGAACGAAGATCAATGCCAGCGAGCAGAGTAGCATATATATTTTAATTTTCGTTTTGTCTTTTGAGTCCTTGGGAAGCAAAAAGCTCCATGAAAGCACCCAAACAGGTAGAGATAACAACCATACCATAATAAACGAGTTCTATCCTTTCATATCTGTTCTTGTCAAGCAATTATCTGATCTTATGATAGATTTTTTTTGCCAATCGTTTTATCTTGCTTTTTCCTCTTGCAATTGCGAGCTTTACCGAGCAAGTCTTTATACCAAGCACCTTTAACTCCTCTTTGATCGCCTTTGTGTCGCCACGATCGCAAGCATAAGAGAATTTATATAGCATTTGCCAATATTCATTGTCTGCCCCCTTCTCTCTCATAATAGTAAAGAGCTGCTCGACCGTCTGATCAGTTTCCTTTGAATGAAGCTCGCGCTGTTTGACCGTCACCTGCATACTGTGCACACGGTTAGAGACAAGCTTTTCGTCATCAAAATAAAAGTCCACACCGAAAAGAGCAAATTTTAACCAAAGATTCCAATCAAGCACAAATCTTTGAGTCTCATCAAAATATCCGTGCTTTTCAAATACACATTTGGGGATCATAAGCCCGCAACCGTTGGGACAAGCCCTCAATAAAATATATTCAAACGCTTTATGTGCACTAAAAAATCCCGTTGTCTTTCGAGTTGGGTGCGGGATCTCCTTGCCCTCGGAATCAATAAGTCCGCCAACGTTACTTATGATAGTATTGCTTTTACTCAACTGATGAACGTTGTACTGCTCGATCTGCCTCTCAACCTTGGTCGGCTCATATAAGTCATCGTGAGATAGCCAGGAAATAAACTCTCCCTTAGCGTGACGAATTCCAAAATTAAGTGCGGAAGCACAACCGCCATTCTCTTTTTCAAAATATACTATCTTGTCGGCATAGCGATCGCAGATAGCCTTGCCCGCATCTCCGTCGGTAGAACCGTCATTTACAACAACTATCTCTACGTTATCATAGGTCTGTGCAATGGCGCTCTTAAGCGCCTCTTCTATATAATTCGACCCATTATACAACGGAATTATGATACTTACCAGCGGTTTTTTCATCATAATATACCTCTGTTTTTCAGTGTTAAAATGATCCTTGTCATAACATATGTGGGAAATACCATCGAATGCTTGATGAGAAAATAGTATACCTTCCACTTGAGTCCCATTGGAGAAATATCAAAGACCTTGTAAGCCTCCTTGAATTTCTCGTGCTTCAACACGCTCTTTATCTCGCGGTAACGCTCCGCAAGCCCTGCCTTGTTTCTCATAGCATTAAAGCATATTTCCATTGTACATAATGCAATGCGGTTGTAATATGCTTTCGAAAAGTACTCCCATTTTTCCTCATTTTCGATCTCCTGCTTCAGTTTTCCAAACAGCACGAGCTGACGGTTGACATAATTCTTTCTATATGTTGCCGTTGCCGCGCCCTCATTAGTCTTTCGGTAATGATAAAACGGGCGATCAATAAACATAAATCTGTCAATATGAAGAAAAACACAAAAATTGAAAAGTCCGTCTACGAATGACCCTATCTCTTGAATCGGGATAAAACGCACACCAAGCTCCTTCAAATGCGAGCTGCGATACAAATTAAAACCGCAAGAAGCCAAAAAATTCATATTTTCGGGATGTGCCAATTCATCTCCCATAAGCCCGAGAAGCTGACGGCAAACAACAGCACATTCATCTCCCACATAAAGCTTTTCGGTCAGAAAGGTGTTTTGCTTAACAAGCTGTTTTCCTTCAAATTCCCGAACATAATTAAATCTGAGCACGTCTGTCGCATGATCGTCTGCATTTTTCACAAGTATCTCAATGGCATCTGTGTCAAGCCAATCATCTGAATCGAGGAACATAATATATTCCCCACAAGCCTCGTCAATACCCAGATTGCGGGCTGTTGCCGCGCCGCCGTTCTCCTTATGTATCACTCTGATTCGATTATCCTTCTCGGCAAGCAAATCACAGAGTGCCGAGCTTCCGTCGGTTGAGCCGTCATCTACTAAAAGAATCTCTATCTCTCGGTAGGTCTGCCCTGTGACCGATGCAACGCACTCCTCTAAATATTTTTTTGTATTATAAACAGGGATAACAACCGTTACCTTAGATTTCATCTCTTAAGATCTCCCTATATATCTCACTAAGGTGCGCCATTGACGCTTCTATCGTAAAGCGTTTAGATACACCGATATTATACTCACCCATTTGCACTCTCAATTTGTCATCGGCAAGGAGAGTGCGTATTCCCTCTGCAAAGCCATGAACATCATTAGCCTCATACTTAAATCCCGTTTTCCCGTTTTCCGAATAGTCGTTTATCCCGTGACGGTTTGACGTCACAATAGGAAGCCCTGTTGCCATTGCTTCGATAGAAGCCATACCGAGCCCCTCTCGAAGAGACGGAAATGCATACACGTCGGCATTTTTAAGAAGTGATGGGATATCGCGCCGATAACCAAGGAAATGCACCTTATTAGCAATCGTAAGCCTTTCTGCAAGCTCGACCAGCTCGTCCTTGAGCGGACCGTTTCCCGCTAAAAAGTAGTGAATATTAGGATCGTTCAACTCTGCTAAGGCTTGTATGATCACCTTATGATTTTTATTTTTATTCAGTTCCCCCACAGAAAACACTATTTTGGTTTCCTCTGAAAGACCAAATTCAGCCCTAAGGTCTGTGTCCTTTTCTGCCGACTCAAATCTGCTAAGGTCAAGTCCTACCCCCGGGATATACTTCACCTTTTTTGCCTTGAATTTGTCTTTTGCCAATGAATGATCCATTTGGTTAATGGTTATAAGCACGTCAGTATATCGCGAAAACCATTTTTCTATCGGATACCACAAAAGCCAATTCTTTTTTGATCCCCCGCGGAAGAAATGGAAGCCGTGAGCCTCGTATATTACTGTCAATTCACCCTTTTTGCGCTTTGAATTTGCAGCCATTCGGGCAAGTATCCCGCCCACAGGTGTATTACAATGCACCACATCATAGTTACCCGAATCGATCAGCTTTTTTAGGACTTTATATGCCTTGATATTTTTAAGACTAAAGGGAGAACGCTCAAAAGGAACGTTATGGACAGCGCCCGACACAGAAAGGTGAAGATTAGGCTTGAACTTCAGATTATCCTTTGCCGCCACGTCAACAGAATGGCCGTTATCGGTCAGCCAATCTATAAGGGGCTGATGGAATTGTGCTATATGGCTCTGCACCGTGGCAACCAATAATATTTTTTTCATTTTGCTTCCCTCTCCAGATTGCCTTTGATAACTTCAAATAATCTTTCGCTATTTCCGTCACCCACAAAGCTATTGTGCGGTGTGATAATTACGCTATCCATTTCCCACAAGGGGCTGTCGGGCGAGAGGGGTTCTTCCTCAAACACGTCGAGAACTGCTCCCGAAAGGCGGTTCTCTTTCAGCGCGTCTATAAGTGCCTCGGTATCTACGACCGCACCTCTTGCAATGTTGACAAGCACAGCGCCCATCTTTATGTTATCAAACATTTCTCTATCAAACAAGCGTCTTGTCCCGTCGGTCAATGGCAGTGTTAAAACCACGATATCGGCAAGTGAAAGCTCGTCCCTCAAAGCATCCAAGCCACGTATAATTTCATAGCTTTCATCCTCTCTGGGATAAAGATCAACACCGCGGACATGCGCACCAAACACCGAAAACCGCTTGGCACATTCGCTTCCCACGTTTCCTGCTCCGACGATCAGCACGCTCTTGCCGCATATTTCGAGAACTTCTCTGTTTTTTAACCACTTGCGCTCTCTTTGATTTTCTTCAAAAAATCTTCTCTTTTTATAAAGAGAGAGCACCCCAAACAATGCAAATTCAGCCATCGGAATACTGTAAACGCCCCGCGCGTTAAAAACTTTAATACCGCGAGCCTTCATTTTGTCCATTGGCACTCTATCAAGCCCCACACTTGTAAGCTGAACTGTTCTCAATTTTGGGAAACAGTCAATATCATGATAAAGAAATAATCCGTTACAAATTATCACCTCTGCATCTACAGCACCCTCGGGCAAATCTTCACTTTCGTCAGGCATAAGGCAGATGTCGTATCCCATTTTTACCAAATGATCGTACTGATCGGCTGTATAGCGCCACGCTCCCGTGATCAACAATTTATTCATAATCCACTCACGATTCTTTCAACAATTTTTTCTACGGCAAGCACAACGTTTCTGCGGTTTTCCTCACGCTCTGATTCAGTCGTGTCGGCACACTTTTTCTCATATTCCCGAATCTGTGCGACACCGCTTGCAAATATCTCTCTGACCTCAGATAATCCGCTTGTCTTTGATACGTTACAAAAGCTCCTTGACAGAATAACACAGCCGGAGTGAAGTCTGTAATGCTCACCGAGCACCATTTTGCCCGGGAGCAAGCCTCCCTCAAGCGAAGCAAGACCGCCAAATCCATATGGTATATTTTTCTTCTTTATCTTCTCTACAAGACGGTCTACCGTTCCGTCCGCCAAGAGCTCAAACATAAACTTTTTTCCATAGCCGAGACTCATATCGTTAAGACCGATAAAGACCTCGTCAATGCCCGAAACGTCTAAAATATTATCAATATGCTCTGCGGCTTCGGGAGTTTCAAAAAGGAGCATAGTTTTTACTCTTCCATCAACGTATGCAACGAATTTTTCAACCTCATCCCTTGTTTTGAAATAAGGCAGCATTAAGATATCTGCGCCGTTTTGAATAGCGAGATCGATCTCCTCTTTTGAAGAACAGTATTTGTCAGTTGCATCGTGTATGGGATTTACGCGCACCAAAAGCTCGGAGCTTGTCAGGACCTCCGAAATGCGTCTGACGTCTTCAAAGGTATGCTTGGACTGTACTGTATCCATTCCGCCCTGTCTTAGATCTTTTCCTATGTATTCAAGGTCAACGAAAATTCGGTCAACGCCCACGTTTTCCGCTATCTTGGCAACCTCGGGAAGATTTGTAATATACATTAAATTTAAGGCCATCGGTATTCTCACTTTCTAAACACCGTGGCCTTAAAAAACAGCATATTACCATTATACTTGTTTGGGATTCTCACGGTGATTTTATTTTTCAAGGGGTCTGCTCTCATATTTTACGAATACACTTTATCCGTCTTGGAGTTAGAATTCACGACCATCGTGAGAAAAAATTAAATATTGATCTTCTTGTTTTTACCCAATAACAAGGGTTTTTACGCGGCATTTTTTTGTCCTGTTGCCATTTTGAAAAAACCTTGAATTTTTATGTAATATAGATAATTGTATTATATCAAAAAATCGTAATTTTGTCAATAGAATGAAAAAAAGATAAAAATGAAGCCGAACCAAAAATTCCTTGGTTCGGCTTCGCGTTATTTGATCTTATAGAACAATATTATTTATTTTATTATTCAGCAGCTTTACCGTAAAGGTACTCGTCGATTGCCTTTGCAGCTGTCTTTCCTGCACCCATTGCGGAAATAACGGTTGCAGCACCTGTTACGGCATCTCCACCCGCATAAACCGCGTTGCGAGATGTAAGTCCGTCTTCATTTACGATTATTCCGCCGTGCTTGTTAACCTCAAGTCCCTCTGTTGTATCCTTAATAAGAGGATTAGGAGATGTACCGATAGACATAATAACAGTATCAACGTCAAGGACAAACTCCGAACCATCAATAGCGATAGGACGGCGTCTTCCTTTTTCGTCAGGCTCACCAAGCTCCATCTTGATACACTTCATGCCGGTAACAAATCCGTTCTTGGGATCTCTCGGATCGTCGGGATTCTGATATCCGAGTATCTCCACGGGATTGTTGAGCAAACGGAAGTCGATTCCTTCCTCTATTGCGTGCTCTACCTCTTCCTTTCTTGCAGGAAGCTCCTCCATTGAGCGACGGTATACAACGTATACCTTTTCAGCTCCCAGACGAAGTGCTGTTCTTGCAGCGTCCATAGCAACGTTTCCGCCTCCGACAACCGCAACTCTTCCGCCCTTCATTATAGGTGTTTCGGAATCGGGAAGATAAGCCTTCATAAGGTTACTTCTTGTAAGGAACTCATTTGCCGAATAAACGCCCTTGAGCGACTCACCCTCGATACCCATAAAGTTGGGAAGTCCTGCACCTGATCCTACGAACACTGCCTCGTATCCCATTTCAAAGAGCTCATCTATTGTGAGAGTTTTACCTATAACAACGTTAGTTTCAATATCAACGTCAAGAGCGCGAAGTCCCTCAACCTCTTTAGCGACGATGGCCTTGGGCAGACGGAACTCGGGGATTCCGTAAACAAGCACTCCTCCTGCTGTATGGAATGCTTCGAAAACAGTTACCTTATACCCCTTCTTTGCGAGATCACCCGCACAGGTAAGACCGGAAGGACCTGAACCAACGATTGCAACCTTGTGACCGTTAGAAGCAGGCTTTTGGGGCTTTTCGGTAGAGAAGGTATTGTGCCAGTCAGCAACAAAGCGCTCAAGCCTTCCAATGCCCACGCTCTCACCCTTTATTCCTCTTACACACTTAGACTCGCACTGTGTTTCCTGAGGGCAAACTCTTCCGCAAACAGCAGGAAGAGATGACGATCTCGAGATTATCTGATATGCTCCCTCGAAATCTCCCTCCTTTATCCTCGAGATAAATTCGGGAATATGTATCTTAACGGGACAGCCGTCCACACAAGGCATGTTCTTACAGTTAAGGCAACGCATTGCCTCGTCGATAGCCATTTCTTCACTATAACCGAGTGCAACCTCGTCAAAATTATGCGCGCGAACTTCGGGTGACTGATTCGGCATAGGATTTCTTGTGGGTGACATATTATTCTTTGCCATGATCAGTGCACCTCCTTTTTATAAAGATTACAAGTCTTTTCATACGCGTGGCGCTCGAAATCTCCGTACATTCTGCCACGGGACATCGCTTCGTTAAAATCGACCTCATATCCGTTGAAATCGGGGCCGTCTACGCAAGCAAACTTTGTAACCTTTTTGCCGTCAACGTTAAGGGTCAGACGGCATCCACCGCACATGCCCGTTCCGTCTATCATAACAGGGTTCATAGAAACTGTTACAGGTGTACCGAAGGGCTTTGCGGTTGCAACCACGAATTTCATCATTATAAGCGGACCGATGGTTATGATCATATCAAACTTTTCGCCAGCCTCAAGCATTTCGCGAAGCGGAACGGTAACGTTACCGTGTCTTGCGTACGAACCGTCGTCGGTCATAACGACAAGCTTATTTGAAGCCTCCTTGAATTCTTCCCCGCAAATAAGAAGATCGCGACTTCTGAAGCCGATAATACTTGTAACGTCAGCTCCCATTTCGTGCAGCTTCTGTGCAATAGGCATAGCAATAGCGCATCCAACGCCACCGCCCACTATACAAACCTTTTTTAATCCTTCAAGATGTGTAGCGACACCAAGCGGACCAACGAAGTCCTGAATATACTCGCCTTCATTCTTTACAGCAAGCTTTTTGGTAGTTGAGCCGACTATCTGAAAAATGATCTTAACAGTTCCCTCTTGTGCATTTGTTCCCGCAACTGTCAGGGGAATTCTCTCACCGATCTCGTCTACTCTTAAAATTATAAACTGACCGGGTTGCGCCTTTTTAGCAACCAAAGGGGCATCAATATGCAGTTCTATTACGGTATCGTTTAATACTTTTTTCTTGATTATTTTATACATGATTCTCCTTTGCTCGCGCGACATGGCGAGTTAAAACATGTAGTCTTTTTATTCTTCTTGTCAAATATACAAAAGAAGTGTTTGATATTATACCATATTTTATTTTGCAATTCAAGTGTTTAACAGAAATAAAAATATAGAGCACACTATTGTTTTATCGACTTTAGGGTTAGGATCAGCAAAGCCAAAGCATATCCTCTCTGCCATCCATAGAGTAACAAATAAGCTTTTTTTCATTTTTGTATTCATCTTTAAGAGAAACTGCCCTTATTCGTCGGTCATTATAAGTTGTAAAATAATAATTCTTTGCATCAAGATCCGCGCAAGAGGTATATTGTGTAAAATGAAGCTCTCCCGCATCATTTTGAACACATCCGCGAGGCACTGCAACGGTATCCATAACGTGAAAAAATGAGCTTATATCGTCCTCTCCGTCTTCTTGGCAAGAGGTATTTTCATTTGCAAAGACCGCCTTCACAAAACGGGATTTAGAGGAATGATCTCCCGGCAGACCGACTGCTCCAAGTCCAAGAGAATAGTAAGAAAGCTCTGCCGTTGGGCAAATATTATTTATTGGTTGCTTGGGAGTGATATTCATATAATCGGACATGTTTTTGAAATGGTGCAAAAACGGCGGGTTGTTTGTCAGCACCCCAAACGGATCTTCATATATATCAAGTCCCTTGTCGGTCGACTCAACTACGATCGACCCACTTTTATCGGAGATTATCCAATGAAGCGGGGTCGAGGGTGTCTTTTCGTCAAAGCTGTCATTTGTTATATTGATCTTATCGAGCAGTTTCCTTGCCTCTCGAATATCCTTTGAGCGCCCCAAAACAAAAGGAATAAATTCAAACGATGCAACGTTCCATCTTCCCTCTTTTTTCTCGTAATAGACGGCATTTTGAGGAAAATTCAGTCCTGCCATAGCAAGTCCGTGCTCGTTTACAGCATCAAAATATAATGGATACCCATTTATCACACAACCGATCCCTATAATTGAATAGTGCTTTATATATTTTCCCTCGTTCCGAAATTTAAGCAAAAAATTACTCGGGGTAATGATAACCTGCTCACCGTATACTCTATCAACGTCAAGAGTTCTCCCAAAAAGATGTGATCTTCCATGTCTTGTAACTGCCGTACACATATTATTACCTATATTATTCCTTTCAAAAAACAGCCCTTGTGTCGAGTCTAACACAAGGACTGTCTGATAATTATTCCTTTGTAAATTCTTCCTTGCCGACACCGCACAAGGGGCAGACAAAATCATCGGGAAGGTCTTCCCACTTTGTTCCTGCAGCAATTCCGTTATCGGGATCGCCCACTGCCTCGTCATACACGTATCCGCAAACGTCACATACGTACTTCATAGCATTTCTCCTTAAATTAAATATTTATATTGTATTTTTTCCATTCTCTTGAATTTTATCCAAGCAGAACGTCAAAAACAAGCATTACACAAAAGCCGACAAGCAAAGCATACGTTGCCCCTCTCTCACTTCCGTGTGAATGTGTTTCGGGTATCATTTCATCACTTATAACGTAGAGCATAGTTCCGCCTGCAAAGGCAAGCGCAAAGGGCAGCACCGCTGTGGAAAGGCTGACTGCAAAATATCCGATAAGGGTTCCGATAACCTCAACAACACCCGTCATAAGTGCGATAATAAGGGTACGTCCTTTACTCATTCCCGCCGCAAGCATAGGTGCGATGATCACCATTCCCTCGGGAATATTCTGAAGCGCGATACCGCCTGCAACCGTTATTGCCTGTGAAACGTCGCCCGTGCCAAAGCTGACACCTGCCGCAATTCCCTCGGGGAGATTATGTATCGCAATAGCTATAACAAATAAAAGCACCTTGTTTAGCCTGTCTGTTTTTTCGGGATGGGGCTCTTGGTCCATTCCCGTCATTTTATGTAAATGAGGAACGAGCTTGTCTATAAAATTGAGACATAGCGCTCCGCAAAATATTCCGACAACGGTTATTACTATTGAAAATTTTCCGCCAAACTCAAGAGACGGAAGAACAAGACCTATAACCGCCGCCGCAAGCATAACCCCCGCCGCAAAAGAAAGAATTATATCATTTAGCTTATGAGATGGCTTTTTTATCAAAAATCCGAGCAGCGCGCCTATCATCGTTGCGCCGCCTACACCTAATGCTGTCAAAAGAACTATCTGCATATTCCTTCTCCGATAATTACTTTGTAAGTTCCTCTGCAAGTGCCGCTATTTCAGATCTAGCTTTATCATCAATCGAAGAGCGAACTGTTACTGTATTTTCTGCAAAGCTTATTTCACGGCTTGTCTCAAACATCTTTTTTATCTTTTTAGCCGCCATGGGAGCCCAGCTTCCGTTTTCGATTATTCCAATGGTGCGCTTCTGATATCCTCTTTCTGTCAGCTCGTTTATAAATTCGCGCATAAACGGGAAGATATCGCCATTGTACGTCGTGGTGGCAAGCACTATCTTGCCGTAGCGGAAGGCATCCTCCACCGCCTCTGCCATATCGCACCTTGCAAGATCATTAACAACGACCTTGGGACATCCCTTTTTCTTCAGCTCATCCTCAAGTGCCAAAACGGCTTTCTTTGTGTTTCCGTAAACCGAGGTATAAGCAATAACGATTCCCTCGCTCTCGATCTCATAGCCCGTCCACTTTTTATAAAGGTCAACGTAATAGCCAAGATCTTCGCAAAGAACAGGACCGTGAAGAGGGCAGATAATGTTTATATCAAGGTATGCTGCCTTTTCAAGCAATTTCTTTGCCTGAGCTCCGTATTTTCCGACTATTCCAAAGTAATATCTGCGCGCCTCACATGCCCAATCCTCACACACGTCAAGTGCACCGAACTTACCGAATGCATCTGCCGAGAAAAGAACCTTATCACACATATCATAGCTTACAATTACCTCAGGCCAATGAACCATAGGAGCTGCAACGAACGTAAGTATGTGTTTTCCAAGCTCAAGAATATCTCCCTCTTTTACAACTATCCTTCTATCGGAGAAATCCTCGCCAAAAAACTGCTTCATCATAACAAATGCCTTGTCAGATGAAACAACGACTGCCTCGGGATATCTGTCCATAAAAGTCTTGATATTTGCTGAGTGGTCGGGCTCCATGTGCTGAACCACAAGATAGTCGGGAGCCTTTCCCTCCATTACCTTATCAACTTTTGCAAGCCATTCGTCCCCAAAGCGCGCGTCTACCGAATCCATTACGGCACACTTGTCGTCAAGAATGACGTAAGAGTTATATGCCATACCGTTCGGTACGTCGTACTGACCTTCAAAAAGGTCTATATCGTGGTCGTTTACGCCCACGTATTTTATATCTTCAGTTATTCTCATATTTTATACCCTTCCGTATCGTTCTAAAATTCTCTATATATAGTATTATAGCATGAGAATAATCGTTTTTCAATACGAAATTTTTTCTTATTATCTTAAAAGTTTTAAAAATAGAAATGACCCTTGATCACGATTTCTTTACAC
>JAZSIV010000071.1:0-13118 GCA_045533995.1 Eubacteriales bacterium | reverse complement strand
GGGATCAAGAGCGCGATCAGTTAGCAATGTTCGACCCACGGGACCCATTTATGGGTAGCAAGTAACACTTGCATGCTTGGCAGGCCAATAAAAAGCGCACTTCTGCGCAGCCAGTAGTATTAGGGCTATGCCCGAAACTGAAATACCACCCGCTATGCGGGTGGATATTTATTAATGTTAATTTATAACAACACAGTAACTATCGAATGTGCGGGCAAGGTGATCTCGGTGCAGACGTCGTTGTGACGAACAACCGCAGGAAGCTCACCGTCGCTGACGTTGGCAATTACCGTTACCAACGAGCCGTCGGGATTTTCAAACGCACAGGTCTTTATGTCATCGCAGTATTTAGTGGTTGCGATACGCTTTGCTTCACGCTTTACGTATTTTGAAAAATGACCTATGTAGTAATAAATGGGGGTATAGACAAGCTCTTTCTTTTCGGTGCCGTAGAGAATGGGCGCGTAACAGCCTATGCCCTTGTTCTCATAGATCAGCTTTTCGCCTTCCTTCGGCTTCTTGTCTCTGTTGTGGAAAGGACCGCCAACTTCATTGAGCAGAATATTCCAATCGCAAAATGCCGACGTGAAATTGTTGAAGTCTCCGCAGAGCTCACTTGCGTACTTTTCCGCAACGTCAAGCACGTTTTCACTGATCACACCGCAGATCTCGGTAGAAATAAGCGGCTTTCCGAATTTCTCGTGAACGAGGCGCAGACCGTCAAAGTGGTCGCCCGAATACCAGTGGTGACCGACAGCCCAAACGCGATCCTCGACAGCCTTTGAGGTAAATACTCTCTTTGCTCTGTCGTAAACGCGCTCCTTGTTGTGATCCCATATAATTATCTTTATGTCGGAAAGCCCCTCGCTGTCAAGCGTGGGCGCAAGATATTTCTCTATGAAATCGCGCTCGTCCTCGGGCGAAAAATAACAGCTTTCCCAGGTCTGCTTTGCCTTGGGCTCGTTCTGCACGGTGATAGCCGAGATCTTTATACCTTCTTTTGCAAACTCCTTGATATACTTTGTGTAGTACTTCGCCCAAACGGCTTTGTATTCTTCCTTAAGCGAGCCGCCCTTGAAGGGACTTTCGTTGTCCTTCATATACGCGGGGGGACTCCAAGGAGAAGCAAACATCACAAGCTCCTCTCCCGTGTATTTCTGCGCGTCCTTTATAAATGGGATTATATATTTTCTGTCGCGGTCAATGTTAAAGCTCTCAAGCGTTTTATCGCCATCCTCAACGTATGAATAGACGTCGATCGAAAAATCGCAAGAGCCGATGTGGCTTCTGCAGAAGTTGTAGCCAATACCCTTTTCGGTATCAAAATACTTCTCCATAAAGTCCTTTTTCTGTTCGTCGTTCAAAAGGGAATAGTTATACGCGGAAGATTCTGTAAACGCTCCGCCAAAGCCGAGTATTTCCTGATACTTAAACTCATCGAAAACGTTAATAACGCCTCTCTCGTTACTTTCCTTTTTGTTGCCGTTATCAACTGTTTCTTCAATAAAATATTTTTTTTCAAGAGGAATTGATCTTATAATTTTCATATCTATCTCCGGTGGTAAATTTCTGACAAACTTTAATAAGTATCAGACCAATTTTATTATATCACATAAAAGAAAAAAATACAACATTCAAAAACATAAAAAATCCCGCGTAATGGCGTACCTGCTCTATCGCAGGTACGCCAACGGAGGATTTTTGTTTTAATGTTGTATTTCGTTATGGTCGCCGCTGTTTCCTTCGGGGGAGATGTTATTATCATTACCGTTTTCAGCTTCTTTTTCGGCTTTCTCGCGAGCTTCCTTTTCAAGACGCTCCTTTTCCTTTTCCTTTTCCTCACGAAGCTTCTCTTCGTTTTCATAACGGCTTCGTCTCTTCTTTGCCTCGGTCATTTCCTCAAGCTCCTCAAAGGTAACCTCTCGCTGCATAGCGGCGGCAAACTGCTCGCCGTCCATTATCTCGTTCTTGAGCAAGAATTCGGAGATGAAATGGAGCTTTTTAATGTTTTCTCTGAGAAGTGTTTTTGCTCTTTCGTAAGCGGAGGAGATTATCTCGTGGATCTCGGAGTCTATCTTTGCCGCGATCTCCTCGGAGTAATCCTGCGCGCTTGAGAAATCTCTGCCGAGGAATACCTCGCTGTGACCTGTTCCAAACGAACGGGGACCGAGAACGGTACTCATTCCGAGCTGAGTTATCATTTTTTTGGCAATATCGGTTGCTCTCTGAATATCGTTTGAGGCACCGCCCGAAATATCGCCGAAGATTATCTCTTCAGCGGCACGGCCGCCGAGAAGCATTGTGATCTTATCCTTGAGCTCCTGCTTATACACGCTGTACTTATCTTCCTGAGGAGGATTGAGCGTATATCCGAGGGCGTTTCCGCTGGGGATGATCGAGATCTGCTGAACGGGATCCATCGTAGGAAGAAGGTGAGCAATAATTGCATGACCTGCTTCATGGTAAGCGGTGTTTTTCTTCTCGCGCTCCTTCATTGTTCTCGACTTTTTCTTCGGACCTGCGATAACCTTAATAAAGGCATCGTCAATATCATCCATTCCAATAAGAGATTTTCCTCTTCTTGCGGCAAGGAGCGCCGCCTCGTTGAGAAGGTTTGCAAGGTCAGCTCCTGTAAATCCTGCTGTGGATTTTGCGACCTGTGCAAAGTCGACAGACTGTTCAAAGGGTTTGTTGCGCGCGTGGACCTTGAGTATTTCCTCACGTCCCTTAATGTCGGGGTAATTAACGGTTATCTGTCTGTCAAATCGACCCGGACGGAGAAGAGCAGGGTCAAGAATGTCGGGACGGTTTGTAGCGGCTATAACGATTATTCCGTCGTGCGAGCCGAATCCGTGCATTTCAACAAGTAACTGGTTAAGAGTCTGCTCTCTTTCATCATGTCCGCCGCCAAGGCCTGCGCCTCTGTGACGTCCTACGGCATCTATTTCATCAATAAAGATTATTGATGCGGGAGCCTTGCGGGCTGTTTCAAAGAGATCGCGCACACGCGATGCTCCCACACCGACGTACATTTCAACGAAATCCGATCCCGAGATCGAGAAGAAGGGAACACCTGCTTCTCCGGCGACCGCCTTTGCAAGCAAGGTCTTACCTGTTCCGGGAGGGCCAACGAGAAGCACACCGTGCGGTATCTTTGCGCCAAGCTTTGAGAATTTTGAGGGGTCTTTCAAGTATTCAACGACCTCTTCAAGCTCTGCCTTTTCCTCGTCAGCGCCTGCAACGTCGGAAAAGAGGACCTTATTCTTATCATTTTGGGGTGTTTTAACTCTTGCTTTGCCGAAATTGTTAAACTTACCTGCGCCGCCCTTGCCGCCGTTCATTTGTCTGATAGCAAATATCCAGAAGGCAACTCCTATTATTATAATAATAAGGTAGGGAAGATAAGCTACCCACCAAGGTAATACCTCTTCGGGCTCTATGTCATATTTCTGAATGTTGGTTGTGCCGTCTTCGGCAAGATAAAAGGGACGGATATCCTGTATAAACGAGTAATAATCGGGTATCTGATATCCGATAGTTTTCTTTTCTCCAAGAGGCTTTCCGTCGGCATCAAGCGTGTCGACAGTCAACGTCAGAAAATAGTCGCTGTCGATAGTAAACTCGATAACTCGGTCATCCTGGAAGTAATTTATAATATCGCTGTACGTCGGATCCTCTTCTGCAGGAGCTGAGAACATCAGCGAGACAGCAACGATCACCGCGACGATCAATACAGCATAAAATACAAGTGTTTTTATATAGCTTTTTTTCATTGGTTTAGATTTCCTCCATAATTATGGTGCGTGCCGCACGAAACCGCGGGCAAATTATCCGCCGTACACCTCTGGCTTAAGTATTCCCACATAGGGAAGATTGCGGTATTTTTCGTCATAGTCAAGACCGAAGCCAACAACAAACTTATCTGGTATAGTCATTCCGCAATAATCGGGAACATAATCGACCGTTCTTCTTGAGGGCTTATCAAGAAGTGTGACGGTTTTAGCACTTTTCGCACCCTTTTCCTTGAAATATTTTATAAGATGCGACAGAGTTCTTCCGCTGTCGATAATGTCCTCAACGATAAGAAAGTCAACGTCTGAAAAGTCCTCTCGCTTGATGTCAAGGTGTATGTTTATAATTCCCGTCGATGAGGTTCCCGAGCCGTATGAGGATACCTTCATAAAGTCAAGCTCAAGGGGGAGAGTTATTCTCTTCATGAGTTCTGATGCAAACATCATAGAGCCCTTAAGTATGCAAATAAGAACTAGCTTTTTTGAATTCGCGTAGTCACGGTTGATCTGTTCTGCAATGCGGTCGCATATCGAAGAGATCTCAGCTTTGCTGACAAGAATGCTTTCAATGTCCTTTTTCATTTTTATGCCTTTCAGTATAAATAAAATTGAATTGTCAGGGCACTCTCAGAAGAGTTGCCCGAGTTTATTATACGAGCACCGTCGCGTACCCCGATAAAAGGAATTGCGACAATTCCATCGTCATCGCAAATAAAGGTAAGGCGGCATCTTTCATCAAGCGGTATTTTTTTCTCGCACAAAAGCTTTTTGACGCTCTTATGCATACCGCCCACAAGAATGGTATCACCTTCTTTGCGGGAACGCAAAATAAGTTTCCCACTTATTTTAGCAGAATCAATATCGAATTGTATTGATTTTTTGTAAATATTTATTTCCTTATGTGTATTTCCTATGATTATTTCGGCATTTATTTGTGAAATAGAGTTTGAACCTTCGTGCGCTTCGATCTCAAAGATGGGAATACCGGTTGGGCGAGGCGCGTTTTTTGTAAATATCAAGGAAGAATTTTCTATTGCGGCAAATACTCCGCATGGCAAGCAGATCGACGAGTGCGCGACACTCTTTTTGCAAAGCGTCAGGATCGCGCTTACGTGTACCGCTTCAAGTGCTGTGTCGCAAAGTTCGGAATAGAGCTTTATTATTGCGCGTGACGTTATAACGTCGCTTTCGCAATTGATCGCATTCAAGGGAAGAGAACCGTCACTATTTTTGTGTCGTGCAATAAATCCATCTGCAAGTGAGTCAAGAAATTCTGCATCGCGTCGAAGCAGCTCTGCCGTGCTAAAAGCCGAGCCTTCAGCCGACGGATTGAGTTGCTTCAGAACGGGTATCACGTTTGAACGTATCTTGTTTCTCGTATATGCGGTGTCAAGATTTGTGCTGTCGGTTACAAAATCAAGTGAATTTTTATTGCAATATTCAAGCACGTCATCGCGGCTCATTTCAAGAATAGGGCGGACAAGAAGACCGCCGTCACACTTCCTTGCTCTCGGTATTCCGCAAAGTCCCGAAAGTCCTGTTCCGCGCGTGAGATTGAATATCATAGTTTCAAGATTGTCATTTGCGTTGTGTGCCGTTGCAAGCAGAGGAATACCGTGCTCCTTCATTACGCGTGCAAAAAAGGCATATCTTTCATCTCTCGCGCAAAGCTCTATGCTTTTTCCGGTTTCTGCCGAAAGCGAGGGAATATCTATATGGTGCACGAATATCGGAATACCGTATTTTTCTGCAACACTTACGCAAAACCTTTCATCGCGCAAGGCTTCCTCGCCTCTTATGCCGTGATTTACGTGCGCTGCATATACCTTTGCCCCTGTTTTTTGTGAATATTTGTAAAGAAGATCAAGGAGCACTCTCGAATCAGCACCGCCCGAAAAGCCGACGAGCACCGAGCTGTCTTTTTTCATACCCGACAGAAGATGCAAAGGTGCAAATCCGTCGGGATATAATTTTTCATTCTTCATAAAGATTCCGTTATAATATAGATTTTTTCCGAAAGTCGTTCATTACATACTAAAAGTACTACGAACAAAACTTCGGCAATATGTAATATTATTCCTGAATATTTGTTGCGATAGTGCGGAATTTCGTATATCTGCCTATCCAAGCCATTTTCACGTTTCCGGTAGAGCCGTGTCTGTTTTTGGCAATAATTACTTCGGCAATACTTCCTTCATCGCTGTTGTTTGAGGTGTCGTAGTATTCGTCACGGTAGAGGAATATTACCGTATCGGCATCCTGCTCAATAGCTCCCGAGTCACGAAGGTCGGAAAGCATAGGACGCTTGTCGGTTCTTGATTCGGGACCACGCGAGAGCTGTGCGCAGCAGATTATAGGAACGTTAAGCTCCTTTGCCATGATCTTCAGCGCTCTCGAAATATCTGCGACCTCTTGAACTCGGTTATCTGTTCTTCTGTCACTCTGCATAAGCTGCAGATAGTCGATAATAACAAGTCCGAGATTTTCAACTCTGCGGAGCTTTGCCTTCATTCCCGTAACGGTTATTCCCGAGGTGTCGTCTATAAGGATATCGCAACCCGCAAGCTTTGCCGCGGCATTCGCAATATCTTCCCATTGTGAATTGTCAAGCTTTCCTGTGCGCAAAGCATAGCTGTCTACCATAGCTTCACTCGAGATAACTCTCGTTACAAGCTGTTCTGCCGACATTTCGAGCGAGAAGATGCACACCTTTTTCTTTGTTTGAAGAGCAACGTTCGTGCCTATATTAAGGGCAAATGATGTTTTACCCATACCGGGACGGGCTCCCACGAGAATAAGGTCGGAATTTCCCATTCCCGCAAGCACGGTATCAAGTCCCGAAAATCCGGTTCTTGTTCCTTGCGCGCTCTCACCCTCGGTAGCCATAGTGTGAAGATTTTTATATACCTCACCAATAACGTCGCTTATATGCTTGAAATTCTTTGTGTCTCGACCTTGCGCGATATCAAATATCTTGCTTTCCGCATAGTTTATTATCTCGCCAGCCTTACCTTCCTCACTGTATGCCGTGTCGGAGATCTCGCTGCAGGCATCGATAAGCTTGCGTAAAAGGCTCTTTTCCTTTACGATGTCAGCATAATCCTTTGCGTTGAGCGAATTCGAAACGGTTTGACCGAGAGCCTTTATATAGTCCTCGCCGCCCGATTTGTTATAAACTCCGCGTGTGACGAGCGTGTCGATAAGAGTAACTATATCTATCTCCTTGTTTGCAAGGAATAGCTCGTGCATTGCAGTGTATATTTGAGAATGCTCTGTCAGATAAAAATCAGGTGCGCTTACTCTTTCTGCAACCTCGTTAAAGCAGTCGGGGTCGATAAGAATAGCACCGAGAAGGGACTGTTCGGCTATAAGTGAGAAGGGAAGCTTTTTTACAAGTTCGTCATTCATTTTTAGGACCGATACCTTTCTTGATCTGTAATTTATTTTTTACTTGTTACTGTTAATTTTATTTTTGCGCTGACGTCAGAGTAAAGCTTTGCATCAGCCGTAAAGCTGCCGAATGATTTGATGGGCTCGGGGAGAGTGATCTTTCTCTTGTCGACCTCAATTCCGTAAGCCGATTTGAGCTTTTCGGAAATGTCCTTATTTGTTACCGAGCCGTAGAGCTTGGAGTCAGCTCCTGCCGCATATTCAAAGACGAGAGTTATATCCTCAAGCTTTTTGGCTATTTGTTTAGCCTCGGCTCTCTCAACGTCTATTTTATGCTGCTTTGATGCCTCTTTGTTCTTTATTTCATTCATGGATTTTGCATCTGCGGGAACTGCGAGCTTTTTCGGAAACAGAAAATTGCGCGCATATCCGTCGGATACCTCTACCACTTGGTCCTTTTTTCCCTGACCCTTAACATCTGCTGTCAGAATTACTTTCATTGTTTTTTACCTCCGTAAATGTGAATCGATATATTTGATCATTGTATATTTTCGTTGTCAAGATACTCGCCGATAGCCTTTTTCAAGAGCTCCTTTGCCTCGTCGAGAGTATGCTCTGTAAGAGCCGCTCCCGCCATATCAAAGTGACCGCCTCCGCCTATCTTTTCAAGTATAAGCTGAACGTTTACCGTGCCGTTTGAACGTGCCGAAATATGAATAGTAGAGCCAATTTTTACAAGTGCGAACGCAGCGTTGATATGCTTTACTGTCAAAAGCTTGTTGGCTGCCTTTGCCGCGGCAACGCGGTCGTGAGCCGCCCCTGTGCCCTCGCTTACCGTAAGCGCTATCTGCTCGCGAAAAAGCTCTACGTCAGCACCGAAAAGTGCTTCGGAGCGATAGTTGTCAAAGGCTTCCTCGAAGAAGGTTCTTGCAACCTCCGTGCTTGCTCCCGCATTACGCAGATAGAGCGCAGCCGCAAAGGTTCTCGTGCCGACCGTTCTCGTAAAGTTGTTTGTGTCGACCATAATACCCGACATAAGAACGTTTGCTTCTTCCTTGTTAAGAGCGCCTGCGGGAAGGCTCTGCTCAAGGATCTCGGTTATAAGCTCGGATGCCGAGGATGCCGAGGGGTCGATATAGATGAATTCGGGCTCGTGCTCAAATTCAGCCTTCTTTATATGGTGGTCGATAACGACGGTCTTAAATGATTTAGATGCTATTTCGGGTGCTTCAAGAATAGAGAAATTGTTTGCGTCAACTATAATAAGAAGCGTTCCGAACGAGCAATATCCGAGTCCTACGACACCGTCTACAAAAACGTTCTTGTAATCGTCAAGCTCAAGTAGCTTTGCCGTACAGCTTTCAAAATTTTCGTTTGAAGTGTCAACTACGATCTTTGCATCAACTCCGAGATGCTTTGCAAGGGCCGCGACACCGACGCAAGCGCCGACAGAGTCAAAGTCGGGATTGCTGTGTCCCATAATAACTACGTTTGACGCTTCGGATATCATAGAGCAAAGCTTGTTTGCAATGATTCTCGAATGTCCCTTGGTTCTCTTTTGCTGGCTCTTGGTCTTGCCGCCGAAATATGAGAATCCCGTATCCTTTTTAAGAACTACCTGGTCTCCGCCTCGCTGAAGTGCCGTGTCAAGTGCAACAAGTGCATCTCTTTCTCTGTCAGCGAGTAGCTCGCCTGTTGTGGCAATACCCATAGAAACGGTAATTGGCATATTTTCGTCGCCTATTTTGATCTCTCTGATGGCATCAAGGATCTCAAACTTGTTTCTCTCGCAGGCATTCAAGGACTTGCGCGAAAGTATCATAATATATTTGTCTCGGTCATATTCTCTTATAATTGCTCCGATAGAAGCCGCCCAGTCTTTAAGTATGTTATCGACCTGATTTGCTTCTGAACGGTAGCTGACCTTAACGTATTGCGCGATCTCCTCAAGGTTGTCGAGCATAATGTAAGCGACAACGGGTGTTTCCGAAAAGTGCTTGTCTGCAAGCTCGAAGAAATCTGTGATATCCTCAAAGATTATCATATAGTATATATGACCCTTGAACTTTATAGGGTAGCTTGATACGCTGTATCTTTGCTTGCCAAGCTTTACCGTATTGGATTTTCTTATAGCTACCTCGGGCGTTGTTCCGTCCGACGCACCCTCGGAGTTCTGCGAAACACGAAGTATCTTGTCGATAGTTATATCGCAAATATCGGCAATGTTTGAGTTAAGGAAGGTCTCTCTTCTCGGAAGCGCGTTTCTCATCGCCGCGTTGACCGTAACGATTCGTCCTGTATCTGTAACGATAGCATAGGGGATCTTTACGTTGTCTCTGAATGCCGCAATTACACTTCCGCTTTGGCTGTCAGATGCCTCTGCTTCGTTTCTGTAAATGCTCATTCGCTTGCTGCCTACAAAGAATATGATGCCGCATATAATTATATACAGCAAAATAGCGACAAGACCGCTCCATGTGGGAGGGATCTGCGTATATACGCTGACGGCAATATGTGCCGCTAAGAATATTACTCCCAAAAGAATATAAAGTCTTGAGGGAAGTTCATCAAATCCGTTGAAAATGTCGTTTTTCTTTTTTTGCATACTTTACTCCATTCCGCAAATGCGGTTCATAAAGATATTTTTTGGCGTTTGCGCCGAAATTTCATTTATTTGTCTGACGAGCCGTTCTCTCTGTGTGGCTTTAATGCCTTTATTTCCGTTATGATTACAATTATTGCGCCCGCAACCGATGCAACGGGGAAAAGAATATCGGGCATCCACAAAAGAAGTGCGAACATCATCATATATGACAGATGTCCAAGACAGGATGCATTTTGACCCTTTGTCATACTTGACGTGAAGGCAAAGGCGGTCAGTGTTAGTCCGGGATAGAAAATAATATAAAGGTTTTGTGTTACCGCCAATGCCGTGCCGTCCTTTATTATAAGCGAAGCTATAAAGGCAATAAGGAATATTATGGCGGAGAATATGCTCATTCTAAAGGTTATCGCGTTTTGCAGTTCCTTCTTGTCCTCTACAATGGGAGCGATAAGCGATATGTAGAGCGAGTGCATAAGAAATGATACTATAAAAAGAATAACCGTAAATACCGCAGGGAATATATTAAATAACGCTGAAACCACCGTTGTTGTCAATGCGGTGGCGTCCACGATGCTTATAGCCTCTTCCATATATAGAGCGTAAGCGTCAACAAGCTCTTCCGATATTGCGCTTATAAGTCCCGCGCGAAGCTCTGTAAAGAAGTTTTTAAGTGTATCAAGTCCAAATGCTCCGTCTGTTATAAATATCCAAGACAATGAAAAGATAACAAGCGGTATTCCGATAGAAAGTGTAATTCTGCATACCGATGCAACACGCTGTTTACCCGAATTGAATGAAAGATAAAGAGCAAGGGATACGGGAATAAACAGGAGCGACAAAAGTGAAGCGAAAAGGTCGCCTGTCAACAAGAAAGATGCTCCGTATGCCACGATGCCGATGGCGAAGAGAAAGGGGGAAGCGATCTCTTTAAGCAGATATGCAAAAATGCAAGCCGTTACAAAGAAAACGGGAATGACCGAGGCGGCTCCCATACCACCGCCGGGGAGAATTATTACAGCCGCAATGATGCAAAAGGGAACAAGGGGCTTTATCGATGCGGTAAGCATAACGCAAAGGGTTATCCCGATAATTGCGAGCGCTATTGATGCGGCGGAAAATGCGTAAGGAAAGCTTATAAATATATCAGAAAAAAGCGAGATCGGGATAAATGTGGCTCCGACAGTCACGAAAAGTGAGAGGAGCAGTGCCTTTGCACCGTTTATTTTTCCGTTTTCATATTTGATTCCTGCTTTTTTTTCGTAAATTTGTGATTGCACTATTGGTTACCTCGAAAAAATATTTACCCTATTATAATAGTATATCATATATTTATTAATTTGTAAACACAAAATGTTAAGTATATGTAAATAATGAAGCAATCTTTTAATATGTGGTGTAAAAAAACAAGAAAAAATGCAAAAATATATAAAAATTGAAAAAAACTATTGCAAAAGGGAAAAAAGTGTGCTATACTATTCACAGTATAGTATGAGAGTGGGTTTTTTCGAACCCACTCTCAACTGCTGATAGGAGTTTTTTGTTTGGTCAAGGAGGAAAATATGGCAAATAATCAAAAGGGTGTAGCACAGGTCGTAAAGGTGCTTGCACAGCCGATTGCCGACGAACTCGGTTATATTCTTTGGGACGTTGAGTTTGTCAGAGAAGGTTCGCAGAGGATACTCAGGATCACCATTGATTCCGAGGAGGGGATCACGGTCGATGATTGTGAAAAGATGCACCGTGCGATAGACCCCGTTCTTGATGAGGCAGATCCTATTGAGGAAGCTTATTTTCTTGAGGTCAGCTCACCCGGAATCGAAAGAGAGCTTCGTACAGACGAGCATATTTCATACTGCGTGGGAGCTGACGTAGAAGTCAAGCTTTATGCTCCGAGAGAGGGAAGCAAGGTCTACAGAGGCGAGCTTTTGCCGATAAATGAGGCGGGAAATATTATGCTCCTTTGCGGTGAAAATACGGTAGAATTTGAGCGTGCATCGGTAGCGAAAATAAAAACAGTCTTCGAGTTTTAATTTAAGATTGATAATTGATAAATATTTAAAGGACGGAACATACAATGAATAAGGAATTTTTTGTGGCGTTAGACCTTCTTGAAAAGGAAAAGAAAATACCCAAGGAGTATATGCTCGAGAAGATAGAGGCGGCTCTTTTGTCCGCGCTTAAGAAGGAGTATGGCAGCAGCACTGTTATGAGAGTTGCTATCGATCCCGTTAAGGAGGATCTCAAGGTATATACACAACGTGAGGTTGTTGAAGAGGTAACTAACCCGCAGTGTCAGATCTCTCTTGAAGAGGCAAAATCTATAAGCAAGAGATATACTATCGGTAAGGTAGTAGAGACCGAGATCAAGACAAAGAATCTTCGCCGTCTTAGCGCAGCTGCGGCAAAATCGGTCATCATTCAGGGAATAAGAGAGGGCGAGCGCAAGGCAATGCAGGATGCATACGAGAGCAAGCGCGAAGAGATAATTACAGCCCTTGTAAGCAAGGTCGACAGCGTTACGGGAAACGTTGTTCTTGAAACAGGCACAAGCCACGCAGTTCTTCTTAAGGGAGAGCAGATCCCAGGTGAAACGTTCAGCGTTGGTGACAGAATAAAGGTTTTCGTTACCGAGGTAAGCAAGGAAACCCGTGGACCTCTCGTCACACTTTCCCGTTCGCATCAGGGACTCGTTCGCAGAATGTTTGAGCTTGAGATCCCCGAGATACAGGACGGTATAGTTCTCGTTAAGGGTGTCGCAAGAGAGGCAGGATCAAGAACAAAGATCGCTGTTTACTCAAGAGATGAGGACGTAGATGCAGTCGGTGCGTGTATCGGTAATCATGGAATGCGAATCGCCGCTATCGTTGACGAGCTTCGCGGAGAGAAGATAGATATAGTCAAATACAGCGATGTCCCCGAGGAATACGTTGCGGCCGCTCTTTCTCCTGCCGAGGTCATCTCGGTTACTATGACAGGCGACAGATCCTGCAAGGTAATAGTTGATGCAGATCAGCTCTCACTCGCTATCGGTAAAGAGGGTCAGAACGCGCGCCTTGCCGCAAGACTTACAGGAATGAAGATAGACATTAAGTCTGAATAACATATAGGGGTGCACATGGAACATAAGGTTAAAAAAATACCTATGAGGCAGTGCCTCGGTTGTAACGAACACAAGCCGAAGGCAGAGCTTATGAGGGTCGTGCGCACCGTCACGGGAGAGACAGTGCTTGATTTTACGGGAAAGAAATCGAAAAGAGGCGCATACGTTTGCAAAAGTCATTCTTGTCTGAAAAAGGCAAGAAAATCACAAAAGTTCGAAAAGAATCTCGAAA
>JAZSIV010000091.1:0-2865 GCA_045533995.1 Eubacteriales bacterium | reverse complement strand
GTCTTCCTTTTCGCGAGAGGCTTTCATGAATACGTGATTCCGCCTTGAAAGAAAGGAACCGAAAGAACTTTCATTCGGGGGTAATTATTTTATTTTCTCCTCGTCTTCCTTTTCGCGTGAGGCTTTCATGAATTTTTTATTCCGCCTTGAAAGAAAGGAACCGAAAGAACTTTCATTCGGGAGATAGTTTTAACAACCTCATTATCTTCCCTCTATGTGAAGAAAGTTTTAATTGATAAACAGAAAAGCACTTGTGAGAAAATCTCGCAAGTGCTTTTATTTAATATTTTTTATCTGTTATTGATAAGCTTTGTAAGCTCAACGGGATCAACGATCTTGCCGTCCTTGTAAACGCGCATATTACCCGATGCGATCTCGTCTATAAGAACAACCTCGCCGTTGTTGTAGCCGAACTCAAACTTGATATCCCAAAGGTCGAGACCGATAGTCTTAAGGTCATCTGCAACGATCTTTGTGATTCTGAGTGTCTGATCCTTAAGGCTCTCAAACATTTCAGCTGTCATAACCTTAAGAGCTACAAGGCCCTCGCCTGTTACGAGCGGGTCGCCCTTCTCGTCGTTCTTGAATGTGCACTCAACGTATCCGCCCTCAAGAGGTGTACCGTCCTTAATGTACTCGCCGTATCTGCGGATAAAGCTTCCTGTAGCAACGAGACGGCACATTACCTCAAGTCCGCCGCCGCCAAGCTCTTTACCAAAGCACTCTGCGGGAAGAACCTCCATAGTTGCCTCGTCGAGATTTGCGCTTACGTAGTGTGTCTTGATGCCTGCCTTCTTAAGCATCTCGAAATAGTAAACGGAAGTCTCAAGATTTGCCTTACCGATTCCATCGATAGTAAGACCGACAGTATTCTCGCCCGGATCAAAAACACCGTCCTTGCCGGTGCAATCGTCCTTAAATTTCAACATAACGTTTCCGTTATCAAGACTGTAAACGTCCTTTGTTTTACCCGTGTAAACCTTTTTCATATTTCCTTGCTCCTTTTGCAACAGAATATAATATATCCGCGATTTCCATCAGCTTCGATCTCTAAACGCGTCCTTAACAGAGCTATTATATCACTTTTTTTTGCGTTTTGCAATATCTGTAAAATAATATTTTTTATCATTAGAAAAATTTTTTATATAAAAAGGGCAGAAATTTTCACCTCTGCCCTTGTTTTTTATCTTATCTGCTCACGAAAATATACCATTCCCGTGCTTTCGTCCATCGACTCAACGATCGCTACCGAGTAAAGATCATAACCAAGATTACGGATCACCGTTCCGCCTATCTGAAATCCTTTTTCAACAGCAATACCGATTCCGCTGACCTCAGCACCTGCCTCCTCAACTATAGAGATCAAGCCCTGAAGTGCGCAGCCGTTTGCGAGAAAGTCGTCGATTATCAGTACCTTTTCGCCCTCGCCGAGAAACTTCTTTGACACAATAACGGTATTTCTGTTCTTGTGCGTGAACGATTCTACCTCTGCAACGTACATATCGCCGTCAATATTTACACTTTTTGATTTCTTTGCAAACACGACGGGGACCTTGAAAAATCTCGCCGCAGAGCAAGCAATGGCAATACCCGATGCTTCGATGGTCAAAATTTTCGTTATTCCCTTGTCACCAAAGCGACGGTAAAAATCCTCACCAATTTTATCAAGAAGCTCCACGTCCATCTGATGGTTCAAAAAGCTGTCGACCTTAAGCACGTTTCCTGCTTTGACGATACCGTCCTCTAAAATACGTTCTTCCAGAAAATTCATAGTGCGCCTCCTGTAAATTTATACGAAGATTATACAACTTTTTTCGCGCTTTGTCAACAAAAAATATCGGTCAGTTATCCCAAGCGAAGCTTCCCGAAAGAAATATCACTTTTTCCGCAGACACTGTAAGCAGTCCTCCGTCGGTCAAGCCCTCTCTCTCATCTCCGTTTTCAAATTCGACCCTGCATCTGCAAGGCTTTATCGCAGTAGCAAACGGTATATGACCTGCCATAATAGCAAATTCACCCTCTGTTCCTCGCAGACTGATCTTTACAGCATCGCCAAAAAACAGATCACCCTCGGGGGAAGTTATTTTTAAGGTAAAGCTTTTCATCGCGCCACCTTGCGTGCCTTTTCAACAGCCTCGTCGATAGTGCCCACGAACAAGAATGCAGATTCGGGTAGATCGTCGTGCTTTCCTTCGATTATCTCCTTAAATCCGCGTATAGTTTCCGAAAGCGGAACGTAAACACCGGCAATGCCCGTAAATTTCTCTGACACGTCAAAGGGCTGTGACAGGAATCTCTGTATCTTTCTTGCACGACCAACGAGCGTCTTATCTTCGTCCGAAAGCTCATCCATACCCATAATTGCGATAATATCCATAAGCTCGCGATATCTCTGCAATATTCTCTGAACCTCACGCGCCACCGCATAGTGCTCCTCTCCGAGTATCTCAGGAGAAAGGATACGGCTGGTCGATTCAAGCGGATCTACCGCGGGATATATGCCCTGCGATGCTATTCCTCTTGAAAGAACGGTGGTTGCATCAAGATGCGCAAAGGTGGTTGCGGGAGCAGGGTCGGTAAGGTCGTCCGCGGGGACGTATACCGCCTGAATTGAGGTGATAGACCCCTTCTTTGTAGAGGTTATTCTCTCCTGAAGATCACCCATCTCGGTTGCAAGTGTAGGCTGATATCCAACCGCACTCGGCATACGTCCGAGAAGTGCGGACACTTCGCTTCCCGCCTGTGTGAAACGGAATATATTATCGATAAACAAAAGCACGTCCTGCTTTTCCTCATCTCTGAAATATTCTGCCATAGTAAGTCCCGAAAGGGCTACTCTCATTCTTGCTCCGGGCGGCTCGTTCA
>JAZSIV010000175.1:0-15098 GCA_045533995.1 Eubacteriales bacterium | reverse complement strand
CTCAAGGACAGGCATAACGTTCTCAAGAGCTTCCTGGAATACCTCAAGCGGATTCTGTCCAACTTTTGCTTCGATTGATGCGAATGCATCGTATACTATTTTCTGGGCAACGCCCTTCTTGCCGTCATACATTACGTTGTTGATAAGCTTTGTTACGAGCTTAGAACCATACATAGGATCCGGCAAAACATCTCTTTTGGATATACGACCTCTTCTCGGCACTGTACTTCCCTCCTTCATTAATAATTATGAATTCATAGGTACTCAAAAGCATTCTTCTGTAAGCGCGCGCTGCGTTTTGTATATAAACATTAAATTACATATACGTCAGTCGGCTTCTTTGCTTTATACCTTTCTTTTGGTTCCTTATTTCTTCTTAGGAACCTTTGCGCCGTACTTAGAACGGCTCTGGTTACGATTTGCAACTCCCTGTGCATCAAGTACACCACGGATTATGTGGTAACGCACACCAGGCAGGTCACGTACTCTTCCTCCTCTGATGAGGACAACTGAGTGCTCCTGAAGATTGTGGCCGATACCGGGAATGTAGGTTGTTGCCTCAAGACCGTTTGTAAGTCTTACTCTTGCGATCTTACGAAGCGCGGAGTTAGGCTTCTTAGGGCTTGTGGTGGAAACCTTTGTACAAACGCCTCTCTTCTGGGGAGAAGACTGGTTTGTAGCAACATTGTTCAGGGCATTAAAACCTTTCTGAAGTACAGGTGCTTTGGATTTGTATGTCTTATCCTGACGACCCTGTCTTACAAGCTGGTTAAAGGTTGGCATTCTTCCTTTTTTCCTCCTTCTTTGAAAATTTAATGTTTATATACAGTCACACGGATATTTCCGTATGATTCTGTCAATGTTTGATCCCCTTGCGACTTGCAAGCGAATTCAGTCTATTATATCATTATTACTCAATTTTGTCAAGTTTCATTAAACTGGGTATAAATTTTCTCCGTTTTGCACAATGTATGCTTTTTTTTTAGCTTTTTTTTGAAGATTTTACACACAATATTAACGTTTTTAGGGGCTGTCAAAACTTGACAGCCCCATAATTTTTAATTAGCCGAGCATTCTTTCGTCTTCTTCGGTCTCAGCTTTCTCTTCAGTCTTTACAACATCAACGTTATGGTAGCATCCCATACCCGTTCCGGCAGGAATAAGCTTACCGATAATAACGTTTTCTTTAAGTCCGATAAGGTGGTCGACCTTACCCTTAATAGCAGCCTCTGTAAGAACCTTTGTTGTTTCCTGGAAGGAAGCCGCTGACAAGAACGAATCTGTCTGCAACGATGCCTTTGTGATACCGAGAAGCACAGGAGTACCCTCTGCAAGCATAAGGTTCTTCTCGCCTGCCTCGATACGTGCAGCGATCTTGTTGTTCTCTTCTTCAAACTCAACCATATCAACGTTAGAGCCAACGAGCATGTCGGTATCACCGTTTTCGGTAATATTGATCTTTCTTGTCATCTGACGTGCAATGATCTCGATGTGTCGGTCGTTAACGTTAACCGACTGAGAACGGTATGTCTTCTGAATTTCTCTTATGATATACTCGTATACCGCGTCGAGTCCAAGTATTCTCATAATATCAGAAGGAGCCTTGTTACCCTCTGTAAGTGCCTGACCCTTAACAACGTGGTCTCCGTCATTAACAGCAAGACGCATACCGTAAGGTATTTGATACTTAATAACCTCATCCTTTTCATCGGTCGTGAGGATAACATCGTTTACGTTTGCAGTTTCACCGGGATGGATACGAACCACACCGTCGTACTCAGCCATAACAACAGGCTTCTTGGGAGTTCTCGCCTCAAAGAGCTCTTCAACTCTGGGAAGACCCTGTGTAATATCGCTTCCTGCGACACCACCCGTATGGAAGGTACGCATGGTAAGCTGTGTACCGGGCTCACCGATAGACTGTGCAGCTATGATACCAACTGCCTCACCAACGTTAACGAGCTTACCGGAAGAAAGGTCAGATCCGTAGCAGTGCGAGCAGATACCGTGCTTTGCGTGACACTGAATAGCAGTTCTTATATAAACCTTGTCAATGCCTGCCTTAACGATTCTGTTTGCCTGCTCTTCGCTGATCATCTCGTCATCGCCAACGATAACCTCGCCTGTAGCGGGATCAACAACAGCACCGATAGTAAATCTTCCGACGATTCTGTCCTGAAGTGACTCAAGAACATTCTTATCCTTTTCATCAACGATCTCGCTTACCCAAGCACCCTTCTTGGTGTCGCACTTGACCTCACGAACTATAACGTCCTGCGATACATCAACAAGTCTTCTTGTAAGGTAACCCGAGTCGGCAGTCTTAAGAGCCGTATCGGAAAGCGACTTACGCGAACCCTTTGCACCCATAAAGTATTCAAGAATATTAAGACCTTCACGGAAGTTAGACTTAATAGGAAGCTCGATGGTCTTACCGTTTGTCGCGAACATAAGTCCACGCATACCGGCAAGCTGACGCATCTGTGCAGTGGAACCACGGGCTCCGGAATCAGCCATGATCTTGATCGGGTTGTAGTTATCGAATCCGTTCTGAAGAGCAGCTGTAACTTCGTTTGTTGTCTGTTCCCAAACTTTTATTACATTATTATATCTTTCGTCGTCAGTCAACTGACCTGTAAGGTAGAAGTTGTTGATCTGGTCAACCTTCTTCTGTGCCTTTGCGATAAGAGGCTTCTTCTCTGCGGGAATAGTCATATCGTAAACCGAGATCGAGAAGGATGCCTTTGTCGAGTACTTATAACCCATTTCCTTGATATCGTCAAGCATATTCGCACAGACAGCCGCACCGTGCTTCTTTATGCAACGGTCGATGATCTGTCCGAGCTCTTTCTTCTTAACGACCTTCTGGATCTCAAGCTCGAACATATCGTTCTCGCTCTTTCTCTCGATAAATCCAAGATCCTGAGGAATGGGATTGTTGAATATAAGACGTCCAAGAGTAGCATTGACAAGCTTTGATACCTTCTTGCCGTCTATATCTTTTTCCAGTCTTATCTTAATAGGAGCGTGAAGTCCGAGCGCACCGTTCTCATAAGCCATCATAGCCTCATTGAAATCACGGAATACTCTTCCCTCACCGGGCTCACCCGCTTTATCCATCGTAAGATAATACGATCCGAGGATCATATCCTGTGTAGGAACTGCAACAGGGCGTCCGTCAACAGGCTTAAGAAGGTTGTTTGCAGAAAGCATGAGGAAACGTGCCTCTGCCTGAGCCTCTGCCGAAAGAGGAACGTGAACAGGCATCTGGTCACCGTCGAAGTCTGCGTTGAACGCTGTACATACAAGGGGATGAAGCTTTATTGCTCTACCCTCAACGAGTACAGGCTCAAATGCCTGAATCGACAAACGGTGAAGTGTAGGTGCACGGTTAAGAAGAACGGGGTGCTCTTTGATAACGTTTTCAAGTGCATCCCAAACGCAGGGATTTTCGTGCGCTTTTTCTATCTTCTTTATAGCATCCTTTACGCCGGGAACCTTGCCCATCTCCTCAAGTCTCTTAACAACGAAGGGCTTGAAGAGCTCAAGTGCCATCTCCTTAGGAAGTCCGCACTGATAGATCTTAAGCGAAGGACCGACAACGATAACCGAACGTCCCGAATAGTCAACACGCTTACCGAGAAGGTTCTGACGGAAGCGTCCCTGCTTACCGCGAAGCATCTCGGAAAGAGATTTGAGAGGACGGTTGGAAGGACCTGTTACAGGCTTTCCGCGACGGCCGTTATCGATAAGTGCGTCAACAGCCTCCTGAAGCATTCTCTTCTCGTTACGGATAACGATCTCGGGAGTACGGATCTCCATAAGCTTCTTAAGACGGTTGTTACGGCTTATTACTCTACGGTAAAGCTCGTTAAGGTCGGAAGAAGCAAATCTTCCGCCGTCAAGCTGTACCATAGGACGGATATCCGGAGGAAGCACCGGAATCGCATCAAGTATCATCCACTCAAGCTTGTTGCCCGACTTTCTGAAAGCCTCAACAACCTCAAGTCTTTTGATTATTCTTGTTTTCTTCTGTCCGCTTGCCTTTACAAGGTCGCTCTTAAGCTGTGCAGAGAGCTCCTCAATGTCAACCTGCGAAAGAAGCTCCTTAACAGCCTCAGCACCCATTCCGACTCTGAAATCTGAGCCGTACATTTCGCGGTACTCAACGTACTGTCTTTCGCTAAGAACTGTGCCCTTAACGAGGGGAGTAAATCCAGGATCAAGAACTACGTTCTCTGCAAAATAAAGTACCTGCTCAAGCTGTTTGGGAGAAATATCAAGCACGAGTGCCATTCTTGAAGGAATAGCCTTGAAGTACCAGATATGCGACACGGGAGAAGCGAGCTCGATATGTCCCATTCTCTCACGTCTTACCTTTTTGGTAGTAACGTCAACACCGCACTTTTCGCACTTGTGGGGCTCTTTATTGTGGGAATTCTTGTACTTTCCGCACATACAAGCGCCGTCCTTTGTCGGACCAAATATACGCTCGCAGAAAAGACCGCCAACCTCTGCTTTAAGTGTTCTATAGTTAATGGTTTCGGGCTTTGTAACCTCGCCGTAAGACCATTCTCTGATCATATCCGGAGATGCCAGACCTATTTTTATTGAATTAAATTCATTGTTCGCCATTATCTGTTCTCCTTATTATTCATCAAAATCTTCTGTATCGTCGAAATCCACTTCTGTTCCGTAGAAATCGTCTTCTTCCTCGTCGATCTCAAGGTTTCCGTCAGCATCCTCGATCATAAACGAATCCTTTATATCGTCTGTCTCAACGTTCTCTTCCTCAAAAGCCGCAAGAGCCGCCTTGTTGGAATAAGGAACGACGTCATCATCGTTGCAAAGTGTTGAGAGCTGGATCTTGTTGCCATCCTTATCAAGCACGCTGATATCAAGTGCGAGAGACTGAAGCTCCTTAACAAGCACCTTGAACGACTCGGGAACTCCGGGAGTAGGAATGTTCTGACCCTTGATGATAGCCTCGTAAGCCTTGCGGCGTCCGTTGATATCGTCGGATTTAACTGTCAGTATTTCCTGAAGAGTGTATGCAGCTCCGTATGCTTCGAGAGCCCAAACCTCCATTTCTCCGAATCTTTGTCCACCGAACTGAGCTTTACCTCCGAGAGGCTGCTGAGTTACGAGAGAGTAAGGACCGTTAGAACGAGCGTGGATCTTATCATCAACAAGGTGATGGAGCTTAAGGTAGTACATGATACCGACAGTAACAGGGTTGTCGAAGGGCTCACCTGTACGTCCGTCGTAAAGAACGGTCTTACCGTCGATAACCTTAACAACGTTCTCGGCAAAGATCTTTTCCATTGCCTCTGCATCTTCTCTTGTTTCTCTCGGAATGAGCTGAAGATCCTTCTTCCCCTCAGGATCGGTAGTCTCAATAAAGAGCTCCTTACCGTCAACGTTCTCACCGGGACAGATATCACGAGCAAATCCTGCCATACGCAAGCACTCAATAATATCCTTCTCGTTTGCTCCGTCGAATACGGGGGTCATGATCTTCCAGCCAAGCTTTCTTGCTGCGATTCCGAGGTGGACCTCAAGAACCTGACCGATGTTCATACGCGAAGGAACGCCGAGGGGGTTAAGAACGATATCAAGAGGTGTACCGTCAGGAAGGAAAGGCATATCCTCGGGAGGAAGTATACGCGATACGACACCCTTGTTTCCGTGACGTCCCGCCATCTTATCTCCGACAGAGATCTTTCTCTTCTGCGCGATATATACACGAACTACTTTATTAACACCTGCCGCAAGATCGTCGCCATTCTCGTGTGAGAATACCTTTACGTCAACGACGATGCCCGACTCACCGTGGGGCAGACGGAGAGAAGTATCTCTTACCTCTGTTGCCTTCTCACCGAAGATAGCGCGGAGAAGTCTTTCCTCTGCTGTAAGCTCTGTTTCTCCCTTAGGAGTGATCTTACCGACAAGGATATCTCCTGCGCGGACCTCTGTTCCCTTCTTTACAATACCGTCTGCATTGAGGTCCTTAAGCGCGTCCTCACCTACGTTGGGTATCTCGCGGGTTATCTCTTCCGGTCCGAGCTTTGTATCTCTTGCTTCATGTGTATATTCTTCAATATGAAGTGATGTATAAACATCATCTCTTACGAGTCTTTCGTTAAGAAGTACAGCGTCCTCGTAGTTATAACCCTCCCAGGTCATAAATCCGATAAGCGCGTTCTTACCGAGCGAGATCTCACCGTTGCTTGTTGCGGGACCGTCAGCAATGATCTGTCCTGCTTCAACAAGCTCACCGCGGCTTACCAAGGGTCTCTGGTTATAGCAAGTACCCTGGTTTGTTCTCTTGAATTTTATAAGATCGTAAACTGTCTTTGTTCCGTCATCAGAAACGATAACGATCTTGTTTGCGTCTACCTTTTCAACGCAACCCGCCTTCTCGGCAACTATAACGACACCCGAGTCAACAGCCGCCTTGTACTCCATACCTGTACCGACAATAGGATTATCGGTTACCATAAGCGGAACAGCCTGCTTCTGCATGTTAGATCCCATGAGCGCACGGGAGTTATCGTCGTTCCCAAGGAAGGGGATCATTGCGGTAGCCGCGGATACGACCATCTTGGGAGACACATCCATAAAGTCGACCTTATTAGCATCGATCTCTATAAATTCACCCTTATCGCGAGCAGTTACTCTCTTATTTATAAAGTAACCCTCTTCGTCGATAGGCTCGTTTGCGGGAACGATTACGTAATTATCCTCAACGTCTGCTGTCATATATACAACTTCGTCTGTAACTCTTCCGTTTTCCTTGTCTATCTTGCGGAAAGGAGCCTCGATAAAGCCATAGTCATTGATCTTTGCATAGGTTGTAAGGTAAGAGATAAGACCGATGTTAGGACCTTCAGGTGTCTCGATAGGACACATACGACCGTAGTGAGTATAGTGTACGTCACGGACATCGAAGGAAGCTCTGTCACGCGAAAGACCGCCGGGACCGAGAGCTGAAAGTCTTCTCTTATGTGTAAGCTCTGCAAGAGGGTTGTTCTGATCCATAAACTGCGAGAGCTGTGAAGATCCGAAGAATTCACGGACAACAGTTGTAATAGGTCTGATGTTGATCAGTGCCTGAGGGGTGAGCTTTTCGTTGTCCTGTGTTGTCATTCTCTCCTTGATGATCTTATCCATTCTTGTAAATCCGATTCGGAGCTGATTCTGGAGCTGCTCACCGACAGAACGGATACGACGGTTTCCAAGGTGGTCGATATCATCGACGTTACCCACACCGTGTGCAAGGTTAAGAATGTAGTTTATTGATGCAAAAATATCATCCTTTGTAATATGCTTGGGGCAAAGCTCGGCAATTCTTTCCTTAGCCATAGCCTTGATCATGTCGACGTCACCGCCCGACTGCTCAAGTATCTCAAGAAGAACAGGAATTCTTGCCTTCTCTGTTACTCCGCAATCCTCAAGACCGAAGCCGAGAATATGCTCGGGATAGATGGTGTTGTTAGAGAATACCTTTATAACATTGCCGTTCTCGAGCTTGATCTTTACCTCGTTAACAGCAGCGTTTTCAATAGCCTTTGCCATTGCATTGTCAAGAAGTGTTCCCTCTTCATAGAGAAGCTCGCCGGTCAGAGGGCTGATAACGTTCTCAGCGAGTATGTGGTTTCTGATACGCGCATGGAGAGAAACCTTCTTATCATATTTATAACGTCCAACAGGAGCTATATCGTATCTCTTTGCATTGAAGAAGAAGTTGTTGATAAGCATCTGTGCAGATTCTACGAGTGCGGGCTCACCCGGGCGGAGCTTCTTATAGATCTCCTTGAGCGCCTCTACTCCGATAGTAGAATTGTTCTGCTGTGCAAGTATCTCGCTTTCATCCTTATCAAGAGTAATAGCAAGATTCTCTTCTTCACCGAACATAGCAAAGATATCCTCTCTGGTTTCAACTCCGAGAGCTCTGATAAACATGGTCAGGGGAAGCTTACGGTTCTTGTCTATACGAACGTACATAACACCGTTAACGTCGGTCTCATATTCAAGCCAAGCGCCGCGGTAAGGAATTATGGTTGCGTTATATGTTGTTTTACCGGATTTATCAATATCCGATCCGTAATACATACCGGGAGAACGGATTATCTGCGAAACGATAACTCTTTCCGCACCGTTGATTACGAAAGTACCTGTCTTCGTCATTATGGGGAATTCACCCATAAATATGTCGGTCTCCTTGACCTCGCCCGTCTGCTTGTTAGTCAGACGAACGTTGACCTTAAGGGGAGCTGCATAGTTTGCGTCTCTTTCCTTGCATTCCTCGACAGTATATCTGGGCTTATCAACGTCTATCGAATAAGAAACGAACTCGATAATAAGATTACCCGAATAGTCTGTTATCGGAGAAACGTCACGGAGAACCTCTGCCAATCCTTCTTCAAGAAACCACTTAAAAGATTTTGTCTGGATCTCCACGAGATTAGGAAGATCATACGAAAAGCGGGATCTCGAAAAACTCATTCTCGTGTTCTGACCAAGCTTCTGCTCTTTTACATTGACCATTAATTTAATCACTCCATTCAAAGTAATATCACACCGTGCGACCATATTCTCGGGAACAGGGTCGCTTTTGTCAATTTCAACACCTCTATATTATATATAGAATATTGAAACAAACACCTGCTTATCTGCAAAAAGGACATAATAAGCAATTATAATGCAGTTTACAATTATAGCACTATTGTCAAGCTTTGTCAAGAGCTTTTTTTCGATTTTTTACAATATTTTTGTTAAAAATGACATATTGTGAAATTTTATGCCTGTTAGCGGTAATTTTGCCAAAAAGGAGCCGTTATTTTTGTTAATTAAGTAGAGTTAAAAAAAGAACAAATGCCTTGACGGAATTTTTTGAGAGTGATATAATGTGGGCAACAAAATACTTTTATTATAAAGGTGAATTTAATTATGAAAGCTGGATTTGCAAAGGTTGATATAACCCCGTCGATAGGAGTAAACCTTAACGGTTACTACAAGGAAAGATATTCGGTAGGCATAATATCGAATCTTTACGCGTCTGCTGTTGCCTACAGCGACGGCGAAAATACAATTTTGACCATAAGCCTTGATATATCGGAGATCCTTCAGAAGGATACGGATGAGATAAGAAGGCTCGTTTCCGAGCGCACAGGACTTCCCTTTGAGGCTATCTTTATAGCTTGTACACACACTCATCTCGGTCCCGTTATCAGCGAGATTGTCAGCTTTTTCAAAAGAGACCCCCATTACATAGACGTTTTTTACCACAAGATCTGCGACTGTGCACAGCTTGCTATTGCCGATATGAAGGAAGCTACCGCACATATCGCAAAGGGTGAGTGCCGCGGAATTTCCTTTGTCAGAAGATTCCGTCTGCCCGACGGCGGCGCAAAGACGAATCCAGGAGTGGGAACACCTATTCTCGGTCCGATAGGCGAGCCCGACGAGACGGTACAGCTCGTTAAACTTAAAAGAGAGGGCTACTCCGACATTGCGATAGTAAACTTCCAGACTCACCCCGACGTCGTAGGAGGAAGATCCATCTGTGCCGACTGGCCCGGATTTATGCGTGATACCCTTGAGGCGGCTCTTTGCAACGAGGCTGACGGAAAGGGTGTGCACGTAATATTCTTCAACGGCGCGGAGGGCGACACCTCTCATGCCGACAGACTCGACAAGGAAACTATGACGGCAAAGAAGCCGCGTGGCGGACTTGAGCATTCACGTCATATGGGACGCACTCTTGCGGGTGCTGTTCTCGGAATCTACACCTATACCGAACCTGTTGACTCTTCGAAGGTATTCTTCAAGCAGGTCTTTGCAAAGGTTGCTGTCTCAAAAGGAACGGACGAGCAGGTAGCTTGGGCAAAGGATACTAACAAGCGTTTTGTTGAGGGCGAGGAGATGCCCTTCATCAGCATAGTTGAGGCGAGAAGATATCTCCGACTTGAGAAGGTCACCCCTCTTGTTGACCTCAACGTTGTGTGCGTAGGCTTTGGCGACGTTGCCTTTGTCGGCTTCCCGGGGGAGCCCTTTACCGAGATAGGAAGACAGGTCAAGGAGCAATCTCCATTTGCTATGACTATCCCCTGCTGTAACGCAAACGGCTCGGAGGGATATTTCCCGACCACCGACGCTTTGACAGACAACAGCTACGAATCTACAAGTTCACTCTTTAAGCCGGGTGTTGCCGAGTGCCTTATAGACACCGCAGTAAAGCTTACCAAGGATATTAAAAACCAAAATGTTTAAAAAAGCATAAACAATGTATAATATTCAGTTTATTCTCAAAAACAAATTGACTTATCTAAAAATCAGGTGCTATAATTAGGTTGTTATAAATACATAAAACTTTTTTGAAAGGAAGTTAACAGTTATGAAAGCCGGATTTGCAAGAATTGATATTACTCCTCCTCTCGGCTCGGTGCTTATAGGTTACTACGATCCCCGTTATGCCGATGGCATAATAACACCTCTTGAGGCAAATGCAGTTGCGTTCAGCGATGGCGAAAACACTGTTGCTATGGTTGCTCTTGACCTTCTCGGAGTAAGACAGGACACATGGGACGACATAAGATATGAAATATCAAAAAAGACCGGACTTCCCTACGAGGCAATCATTCTTTGCTGCACACATACACATACAGGTCCCGCGGTAAGTAAGGGATTCCTCTTCCCGCCCGATGATAACTATACAAGTATTCTTTTCAGAAAGATATGCGATGCAATAACTCTTGCTATCGCTGATATGAAGGAGGCTACTCCCTACGTTGCAAGAACGCAGAGCGAGGAGCTCACGTTCATCCGCCGTTTCAGAAAGACCGACGGCTCTTCCGAGACCAACCCCTCAAACAAGAGTAACCCTAACGATATAGTAGGTCCCATCGGTGAGCCCGACAATACCGTTCAGCTCATCAGATTTGAAAGAGAGGGCGCGGCAGACATCGCTATCGTAAACTTCCAGACACACCCCGACAATATCGGCGGAACAAAGATATGCGCCGATTATCCCGGATTCTTGCGTCAGACCCTTGAATCTGCTCTCGCAGGAGAAAAAGACGGTCTTGGAGTTAAGACTGTTTATTTCAACGGTGCGCAGGGCGACCTTATAGGAATCAAACGATTTGATACTGAAACACGCACCTTCCCAAGCAGAAGAAAAAGCGATACTCCGGCACATTTAGCAAAGCACATAGGAAGAACCCTTGCAGGTCTTGTTCTCAGAATGTACACTTATGCCGAGCCCGTTGAAAGCGGCAAGGTATTTTTCAAGCAGGCAATAGCTCACTGCCCCTCTTCAAGAGGAACGGCAGAAGATGTTGCTATTGCAAAAGAAGTATCAAGAATACATAACGAAACACCTGCGGAAGAAAGATCGACTAAATTGAAAGAACTTGGATATACTATGGAATATCCCGAAGCAGTTAAGCTTATCAGACTTGAGTTTGGTCCCGACGAGTTTGAGCTTTACGTTTCGTGCGTGGGCTTTGGCGACGTTGCCTTTGTCACCTTCCCCGGAGAGCCCTTTACCGAAATAGGAATACAGACCAAGGCGGCATCTCCTTTTAAGATGACCTTTATCTGCCATTGCGGAAACGGATACGAGGGATACTTCCCGATGCAGGAAGCGTTTGACGGAAGCGGATACGAAGCACCCTCGTCAAAATTCCGCGGTGGTGTTGGTGAAACGCTTATAGAGACGGCAATAGAACTTGTAAACGAGATGAAAAACTTAAATTAATAACATAAAAAAAGATATTGTAAAATATTTTTTGAAAAATTATTAAAAAGGTATTGATTTATTTTTTGTTTTGTGTTATTATATTAGACTGTATAGACGAAGTGTGTGCAACCTCTCATGCACGCATAAGACTTAAATAATGTTACTTTGACGGAGGTGAACACTCGTGGCAAACATTAAAAGCGCAAAGAAGCGTATTCTCGTAAATCAGACAAAGGCTCTTCAGAACAAGATGTTCCGTTCGCAGCTCAAGACTGATATTAAGAAATACTATGCGGCTCTCGAGGCTGGCGATGCAGCTCTTGCTCAGGCTACCTACAAGGCAGCTGTTAAAAAGATTGACCAGGCAGCAGCTCGCGGAATCATTCACAAGAATGCAGCAGCTCGCAAGAAGAGTCAGTTTACAAAAGCTCTTAACAACATGTAATTAACGGTCGTACATAGTTTCTCACCACTATGTACGACTTTTAATTTATAAATTTAAGAAAATCTAAATTTGGAGATGGTATTATGATATACAATTCCATAACAGAACTTATAGGAAACACTCCCCTTTTCCGTCCGCAAAATTTTTGCAGAGCGTATGAAGTACCGCTCGGCTGTGAGATACTTGCAAAGCTTGAATATCTCAATCCGGCGGGAAGCATAAAGGACAGAGCGGCACTTTATATGATAGAGGATGCCGAAAAGAAAGGACTCCTTAAAAAAGGCTCTGTAATAATAGAATCAACAAGCGGAAACACAGGAATAGCTCTTGCAGCTATCGGTGCTTCACGCGGATATAAGGTCATTCTCACTATGCCCGAAACAATGAGCATAGAACGCAGAAAGCTCCTTGCCGCATACGGCGCAGAGATAATTCTGACACCCGGCAAGGACGGAATGAAGGGCGCGAACGAAAAAGCCGCGGAGCTTGCAAAAGAGATCGAAGGAAGCTTTATTCCCTCTCAGTTTGACAATCCCGCAAATCCCCTCGCCCACTATTTGACGACTGCACCCGAAATATATGAGGCAACAGAGGGAAAAATCGATATCCTCATAGCAGGAGTAGGAACGGGCGGCACAATATCGGGAATTGCAAAATATCTTAAAGAAAGAAATGAGAATATCGAGATAGTCGCTGTCGAGCCCTCATCCTCTCCACTGCTCTCAAACGGAGTATCAGGTCCTCACGGACTTCAGGGCATAGGTGCAAATTTTGTGCCCGAAAATCTTGACAGAGCACTTATCGACCGCATCATAACCGTATCCGAAAAGGATGCATACAGTGCGGCATCAAGCCTTGCGAAAACAGAGGGCATACTTTGCGGAATCACCTCGGGAGCTGCTCTTTTTGCAGCTGTCAGCCTTGCGAAGGAAGAAGAAAACCGTGGCAAACGTATTGTAGCAATACTCCCCGACACAGGTGACAGATATCTGTCCACTCCTATGTTTGATTAAAATCTATTTATTTTTTACGGCCTCACTGCCGCTTATCATCTCACTTAGGATAAGCACCGCAGCGGGGCCTAAAATCATTCCCCAAAATCCAAACAGACGAAGTCCAGCATACATAGAGAAAAGTGAAAGCACGGGATGAATACCAAGATTCGTTCCAACTATTTTCGGCTCAATTATCTGTCTGATTATCGTAAGGATACCGTAAAGCACCAAAAGCCCCGACCCAAGGGCAAAATCTTTAATAAGAAAAGCGCACAATGCCCACGGGATAAGCACAGTCCCCGTTCCAAGCACAGGCAAAAGGTCAACGACCGAAATAATTAGCGCTATAATAAACGAATATTTTACGTCAAGGATCAACAGTCCTATAAACACCTCGACAAAGGTAATAACCAACAGCAAAACGTATGCCTTTATATACTTTATAAATGCAAGGCGAGAAAGAGAAACTATGCGGCAAAGCCTTGAAAATACACCTTTTGGAATAACCCTTTTAAGTTCCTCTCCAAGACTACCGTTATCCATACTCAAATAATAGCAGGATATGAGGGTAACAAGCGCACCTATCAAAAATTCAGGAGTTTTCCCAATAACCCTTGCCGCCGCTTTTGGCAATGCGGCACTTATCGTATCGATCGCGTTTTGGCTTGCGTTCTGAAGAGCTCCTTTTACAGCATCTCCTATATTTTTAAGTCCGTCTATATTTGATATCTTTTCAAAAAGCTTGTTTTTTGAAAAAATTTCCCCTGCTCTGCCAAAGAGCTCAGAAACAGAAAAAACAAGCTCGCTCTCGCCCCTCGACGCACGCTCAACAAGGGCTTCAAGCTCTCCGATAAGGCGGTCGAAAGCCCACCATATAAGCAAGCATATTAAAGCTATTATTACAGTGACCAATACCGCTGAGTATATTTTTTTAGGAATTTTGGTCTTGACAGATAGCCTTGTGGAGATAGGCACGATAATTAATGAAACGGCATAAGCGATCAAAAAAGGCAACAGGGCGGAAAATGCATATTTGAATATCAAAAAAAATATCAGCGCAAAAAAACCAATACAAAAAAGCTTATGCGCCGTATTCATTTTCTCATTTTCCATTTTTCCTACCCCCATGCTCTTTTTTTACAATAATATTATGCGTTCAAAATCAAAAAATAAATCTAATACGTTATTATTGTTGACAAGCTTGCTTTTTTTTGATAAAATTATTAAACATAATGATAATAAATACATATTGTTTTTGAGGTAAAATAATGAAAAGATTTTTAGCTTTATTTGCGTGTATAACACTTATAGCAATATCGTTCTGCTCTTGCGGAACGAACACCCCTTACGATAAATCGAAAGAGGCAACGAATTTCGTACTGATCGACGTAAAAGACTACGGAGAGATAGTAGTTGAGCTCTACCCCGAGATCGCACCCATAACCGTTGAAAATTTCAAAAATCTTGTCTCCGAAAGCTTTTATGACGGACTTACCTTTCACAGAGTTGTAAACGGCTTTATGATACAGGGCGGAGATCCCGAAGGAAACGGAACAGGTGACTCGGGTAAAAATATTGTAGGCGAATTCGCGGCAAACGGAATTAAAAATGATCTTTCTCACACAAGAGGGGTTATATCTATGGCTCGCGGAGGATACAGCATGGATTCTGCATCCTGCCAATTTTTTATTATGCACAAGGACACCTATTCATCAAGTCTTGACGGCTTATATGCCGCATTCGGCAAGGTAGTTTACGGAATGGACGTAGTTGACGAGATCGCCGAGGTTGAAACAAGATACAACAGTAGTTTTGAAAAATCTGTACCTGTAACACCGATCATAATAAAATCCGCATATTTCGTTACACCCAAACAGTAAATTAAAGTGCCGCAGAAGCTCTGCGGCACTTT
>JAZSIV010000169.1:0-4386 GCA_045533995.1 Eubacteriales bacterium | reverse complement strand
AGCAAAATTAGTTACCGTTGCTTCATAGATAAGCATCGTGTTTCCGTTTGCGGGAACCGTAATTCCCGATATCACCATAGGAGGCCCCGCAGTTACTGTGGGTGCGGGTTGAAGAATTCCGTTGATATAATATCTTATGGAATTTTCCGAATATTCGAGGGGGTATAAGGTTTCGGAATTAAATAAATATCCGCCGAGATCGTCGGTCACCGTAAGTCCTGTAAGTGGCATAGAACTGCTGTTGACAAGCGTGATAACATAGGTGACGTCGTCTTTTGCGGTATAATCATCAAGAACGGCGATCTTACTTGCACTTATCGTTTCAAGTATCTCGCCGGTAACTGTATTTGAGTTTAACGTTCCGCCATTGTAAGACAAGGTGGCGAAATTTGTAAAGGTTGCCATATAACTTCCTCCTTTCTTTTTTCTTGAGGTTTCCCTCATTACATAATATGACAGAGGATATTTTATGTGAGAAAAAAGCGTTTGCCAATTTGGCAAACGCTTTTGTAATAAGTTTAGTTAAGCTGTAATTTTCTTGTTCTTGCTTCTCTTTGAGATGATCTGGAGTGCGATCACAGTCGCTACAAGACAAAGGCCAAGGGTATCTGTAACTATGCCGGGGTAAATGAGGAGAAGTCCGCCCGCAGCGCTTATAAGGCGCTGATACCAAGGCATTTTATCTACGATGTATCCCTCAAGAGCCGCAGATACTGCAAAGATACCTACAAAAGAGGTAATAACGATAAGTACTATTTCGAAGATGCTCTCGGTTCCTATGAAAAGCATTGCGGGATTAAGCGCGAATACGTAGGGAACTATGAAAGCACCGATGGCAAGCTTGGTTGCTGTAAACGCCGTCTTCATAGGATTTGCCTGCGCGATCGCCGCTCCTGCGTAAGCTGCCAAAGCTACGGGAGGTGTAAGGTCTGCGACTATACCAAAGTAGAATACAAAGAAATGTGCTGCGATCATAGGAACACCCATGCTTACGAGAATAGGAGCACAGGTCGCCGCCATAATGCAGTAGTTTGCCGTTGTGGGAACACCCATTCCGAGAACGATACAGCAAAGCATTGTGAGGAAAAGAGCGATGATAAGCTGGTTTCCTGCAAGTGTAACGATTCCATTAAAGAGCATATATGCAAGACCCGTAACACTGATTATACCTGCAACGATACCTGCAACACCGCAAGCGACCGCAACGGTTATCATGCCTTGCGCACCTGCCGCAAGCGCCTCGAGAATACGCTTGGGTGTAATTCTGTTTTCCTTATTGAAAAGGCTTACAAGAATAGCTACGCCGATAGCGATAACTGCCGCATAAGCAATAGAACGTGTGCTTGTTCCTACGAGGTATATAAGGAGTATGAGGGGAAGAAGAAGATAACTTTGCTTGAGAAGAGGCTTGAGTCTGGGAAGCTCTTCCTTTGTAAGTCCGCGGAGTCCTTCTTTTTTAGCTTCAAGGTGAACTGTAATAAATACACCTGCAAAATACAAAAGTGCGGGGAGGATAGCCCTGACTACTATGTTTGAGTAGGGAACACCGACTGTTTCTGCCATAAGGAATGCCGCCGCGCCCATGATAGGAGGCATTATCTGACCGCCTGTTGATGCGGATGCTTCAGCAGCTGCCGCAAATTCAGACTTATAGCCTGTTTTCTTCATAAGCGGGATAGTAACGGCACCAGAGCCTACTGTGTTTGCTACTGAAGAGCCCGATACCATACCTTCAAGTGCCGAAGCAACTACAGCAACCTTTGCGGGACCGCCCGAAAAACGACCGACCAAGGCATTTGCTATTTTGATAAAGAAATCGGCAATACCTGTTCTTTCAAGGAATGCGCCAAAGATTATAAACATTACAATGTATTTGGAGCAGACGTTTACAGGCGTGGAGAGAATTCCTTCTTTAGAGTAGAAGAGAACTCGGATATTTTCGGTAATTCTTGCCCAGAAATTGGGGTTTGTTGAGCCCCATATCAAAGCGTATACTACCAGAACTCCCGCTACGCAGAGAATGGGAAGACCAACGCTTCTGCGGCAGAGCTCGGCAAGGCACAAAACACCGATAATACCTATAATAACTTCAAGTGTATTGATGTTATATCTTGCAACTATCTCTGATGCATTGAATGCAAAGTATAAGAACGATCCTGTACCCAAAACCATAAGTATGATATCATACCAAGGCATGTGGTTGATTTTCTGAACACCTTTTTTGGCAGGGAAGATAAGGTAACCTATAAAAACTATGTACGCCATAAAGGTGGTAAGGCGCAATTCATCAAGCCACGTTGCGAAAAACGTTACGTACATGCAAAAGAGCGAAAAGAGAGCGAGTACGCAAGTGACAATTATCTTCGGAGCGCCCTCCCACACACGTGTTGTGGATTCACGGTCATATTTTTTCATTATGGAATCAAGATCCATTGGCTCTTGTTCGGTTGAATTTGTTTTTTTCTTAAAAAATGCCATATTTACTTCCTTTCTTAAAGATTAAAGGGAAAAACATTAAATTGGCTGCGGCGAATTTTCGCCGCAGCCATATTTCGTAAGTTTATGGCGAGCCGACTTACTTTGTCTCTACTGTAATGCCCTTTTCAGCAAAATACTTTGCAGCACCTGCATGGAAGGGAGCTGTCATACCGCTTGTAGCATTTTCAAGAGAAAGCTCCGCGCCCTTTGCATGAGCAGATTTGATAGCATCTGTGTTGTCGAATATAGCCTTTGTGATGTTGTAAACGTCTTCCTCAGATGCAGAAGTGCTTACGATAAGTGTTGCCTTAACTGTAACAGTCTTTACCTCTTCTGTCTGACCTGCATAGGTGTTAGCAGGGATAGAGTGAACTGTGTAGTAGGGGCAAGAGTTCATAAGGTTTTCAGCAACCTCGCCGTCAATCGGAACGAGGTATGCGGAGTTTGTCGTGCAAAGCTCTGTGATAGCGGGTGTGGGAGGACCTGCAACGATAAATGCAGCGTCGATCTTGCCGTCCTTAAGAGCGTCTGTTGAGTCAGCAAAGGACTGATACTGGGGAATGATATCCTCTTCGGTAAGTCCTGCAGCATTGAGAACGTCAATAGCGTTGAAGTAAACGCCCGAGCCCGAAGCACCGATAGAAACCTTTTTACCCTTGAGGTCAGCAACCGACTTGATCTCGGGGTTCATAGTGATAAGCTGAACAGCCTCTGCATAAAGACCGCCGATTACTCGGAAGGAGTCAAGAGCACCCTCTGTACTGAAGGAACGTGTGCCTTCCCAAGCGTAAGCCATAACGTCAGACTGAACAGTTCCGAGCTGATAGTTGCCCGAGTGGATACCAAGGATATTAGCCTTGGAGCCGTCTGTCGAAACAACGTTAACTGTAATACCTGTTGTGTTTTTGATGTGTGAGCCGAGAATTCCGCCGTAACCGTAGTATGTACCTGCAGTACCGCCGGTGCCCATTGTCATGGTGCTTGAGCCGTTGCAGGAAACAAGAGCAACAAGCATCATAAGTACTAATGCGATAGAAAGAATCTTCTTCATTTTTTTTCCTCCAAAATTAAAAATCGAAATAAAGATATATCATTATATCATATATAGCATAATTTTTCAAGTAATATTTCATTTTTTTTACAAAAAAACAAAAATAAATTGCAAAACGCTTGTTTTTATGAAAGAAGCTATGCTTTTTGTTGCAATTTGTTTCCTCCTCGGCAACTGTCGCGTCAGATACTCCTTATTGTCTTCAATGTAGCGCTTCCTCTCCCTCGCACCGCGAGAGCGCCAAGCCCATTTCCTCCTCCGTCGGTCGTGGATAGGGCAAAGCTCACCGTAGCTAAAAAAGAACAGACACCCAATTGGGTGTCTGTCTTTTTTGTGTTGTCTTGACAAAATAGATGCCACGGTGAAAAAGTCAATAAAATTAAGGAGTTTGCAACTTTTGAGGCGGTTTTATGTGCACCCTAAATAGATGCCAACCGAACAAATCACGGCCAGTTGTCGGGCAAACCAATAACATATATGTCTTCCAATGAGCAATAATATAATTTAGAGCCGTCATATGAACGACCTTCCGAATCCGTACCGAAATAATAAACTGCAGCCCATGTTTTTGATCTGTTAATTGATACAACGGTTAAATATTCTGAGCTTGTAATAAATCCAACCCTGCTTGTGCTGCGTCCACTGATATCGTTGCACAAATACGCTCCTCTGAATTGGTTTTTAACAATTGCATGCACCACATATTCTTCGGTAATTTTAATGAATGTGGCTATCGACGAATTATCTGTTACGTCACTGCATTTTATATACGCCACGCAGTTCAATGGATTGTTTTCGATAACCTTATACCATTCTCCATTTGTGGATACCACCTGAATGGCGGTTCCTACTTTACA
>JAZSIV010000010.1:0-3766 GCA_045533995.1 Eubacteriales bacterium | reverse complement strand
AAATAAACCTTGGTCATCATTGTGCACTCCTTTTAGGATTTGTTCATTAACGAAAAAGCTATCTAATTTTATTATCCTTTTATCCTATCTCTTTATCTTATCTTTATTATATCATTAAAAAAGGACTTTGTAAACAGCCTCGGTCTATTTATTAACGGAGAAAAACACAGTTATAATACCACGCTTTAAATTTCGCCCTCAATATCCTTAAAGCAAAAATGTATGCCGAGAACCTCTTTTGTTTACTTATCAAGAAAAGCCTCTATGTTATCCTGCTTTGGTATAAAACCACTTTTTTTCGAGAAAATAATAAAACCCCCTTGACAAAACCCTCTACTTGTGTTAAAATAATTCCCGCTACGATTTGGAAGAAAATCCCGAGCGAAGCACCTAGCGGAATTGTGTAAAGGTAGCACAGCAGACTCTGACTCTGTATGTCTGGGTTCGAATCCTAGTTCCGCTGCCAAAAGAAAAGACCGACCCTCGTGGCAATGTCATTAAGTTAAAAATATCCGAGTTCAGAAATTGAGCTCGGATATTTTTTTGCAAAAAAAATAAGAAATTTTAGAAAAAGACTTGACAAACAGGCAAAAGTGTGCGGTCGATTTTATTAACCTCGGTTAATAAAATCGACCCTTGTTAATAGAGGTAAATCCGCTATTGACAAGGAGAAAAATATGATCTATACGCCGAAAAAGATAAAGAGAATATTAAAGAAGTGCATTAACGAAACATCTCTGCATCCGGAACAGTTTGCCATTAATCCCGAAAAAGATTTTACGAGAAAAAGAAAACTGCCTCTTAAGCAGGTTTTAAAATGTGTGTTATCTATGACGAGCAAATCTCTTCGCGGAGAGCTAATGGATTACTTTAATTTAAGTTTGAAAATGCCGACAGTCTCGGCATTTGTGCAGCAAAGAAACAAGATAAATTATACTGCCTTTCAGTCGCTTTTTCATTCTTTTACTAATTCCGTAGATGAAAGTTCTTTATACAAAGGCTACCGTTTGCTTGCAGTTGACGGTTCAGACCTTCATACGCCTACAAATAAAGATGAGAAAAGCTCCTTTTATGAAGGAGCAAACGGACAAAAACCATATAATCTTTTTCATTTGAATGTTTTATACGATCTGGAAAGAAGAATATATGTAGATGCTGTCGTGCAAGGTCGCAAATGCGAAAACGAGCATCGAGCTTTCGTTACTATGGTAGACAGAGACACCTCCTCAATCCCTACCATTTACATAGCCGACAGAGGCTACGAATCTTACAATAATATGGCTCACGTTATTGAAAAAGGACAAAAATTCTTAATTAGAGTTAAAGATTTGAGAGGAAACGGTATATCTTCTCGTTTAAAGCTAAATGATGGAGCTTTTGATATTGATGTTGTTTTGAATTTAACAAGAAAACAAACCAATAAGGCAAAGGCATCTCTTGACTATTTACCGCACAACGTTAATTTCGACTTTCTACCGAAATCTTGCAGAAAAAATATTCCTTGCAATCCTTACGTGCTGAATTTTCGGCTTGTGCGATTTGAAATTGCAGAAAATTCGTATGAATTGCTTGTTACAAACCTTGATAAAGAAAAATTTAATACTGATGAGCTGAAAGAACTTTATGCTATGCGTTGGGGAATTGAGACCTCTTTTCGTGATTTGAAATACTCTCTTGCTTTGTCTTATTTTCATTCTAAAAAAACGGAGCATATTCTCCAAGAGATCTTTGCAAGACTTACTATGTACAACTTTGCTGAACTGATTACCTCACACGTAGTCATTAAGCAGAAAAACAGAAAGTATTCTTACAGAATTAACTTCGCGGCTGCTGTACATATTTGCCGCTACTTCTTCTTGAAAAATATATCTCCGTCAGATGTTGAAGCTTTGTTGCTACAGCATTTATTGCCGATTCGTAACGGACCCACCAGTCCACGAAAAGCAAGTAAAAAAGCCGCACCAAGCTTCACTTACAGAATACCATAAATTCGCCTTTTTTGCAATACTTTTTTTGACAGACTTTTTAGCCTGTCTTTTCGTCGCGCCTTTTTGCAAGAAAAAATGCACTTAACTCAGCTTTTTGGCCTTGTTAAGTGCATCTTTTTTTTGCGCCATTAAATTAACTTAATGACATTGCCCGAGTGGGTCACTTTTTTACTAATTATCGCTTTTCTTACCGAATAACCCGAGGAAGAAGTCTGCGATACGCTTTCTGAACTTCATAAAGCCGAGCTTGCCCGGGACATCCTCAATAGCGGTCTTATCTCCCTTTTGCGAGCGTTCAAAATACTCTTTATGATCGTAAAGAAGAACATTTCCAACAAACTCACGCACATCCTCGGACTCGATCTCCTCGCCGAGAGCCTTTTCCCAACCGAGACGCTCGGCATAACAGGAGTGAAGGTTGTTCCAGAAATCACCCTTGACATCTATCCAAAGCAGATTATAAATCTTGAAGCATCTCGATGCCGAGAGATTGAGGAAGGACCGCAAGAGAGGCAGGTACATACCGTTGTGCATCAGGAATTCCTTAATCTTCTCATAGAGCTCGGGCACCTGGTGATAATATTTACGGAAGAAGCGATTTTTCGACTGCTCGGAGTAAACTCTGTGATGAATAAGGCAGTCAAACGTCTTGCCAACTCTATCCGCCATAGCGAGAGAGGTCATCACAAAATAGACGTCCTCAAACACACGGAGCACAGGGTGGAATGTCAACTCCTTCGTAAGCAGGAATGATTTACGGAAGAACTTGTTCCAAACATAGTTGGTAGTGCACTGGAATATCTGGTTCGGGTGAGTGCTCTTTGAGATAACCTCGCCCTCTTTGAAGATCTCCTCGTGCTCTGCCTTTATCTTCTTCTCAAAGCTCGAGCTTTTGTCATTGTAAAGATCGTACTCGCAAAGAGCGATATCAAGATTATCACGCTCGGCGAGCTCATAAAGCCGCTCGAGCAAGCACGGCTCAAAGAAATCATCAGCATCAAGGAAAATCACATACTCACCACGAGCTCGGGCAAGTCCCTTATTACGAGCCCAAGAAGGACCCGCATTGTTCTCGGTGAGGATACGCACACGACTGTCACGTGACTGGTATTCCTTAAGAATATCTAAAGAACGGTCGGTCGAGCCGTCGTCAACACAAATGACCTCAAGCTCGGTTAGGGTCTGATCAAGCACCGAATCCATTGCGGGTCTTAAATAGCTGTACGCATTGTATATCGGCATTATAACCGAGACCTTTATATTATCCTGATTTGACATAAAAATCTCCAAAGACTATACTTTGTTAAATACTATAAAAATATTTTACCACGAACGATAGAAAATGTCAAGCAATATAGGATATTTGGCATATGCCACACTCCGATTCTACCGACAAATAGAGTTTTTAATATAGAGAAAAAAATAGATAAAACAAAAAACAGAAAAAAGAAAGGCTTTGCCATTGTTCCGTTAGGGAGTTTTTGCGGTAGATGCCATTCTTTGAAGAGTCGGGCGTGGCGTGATATATAACCATATTTATTCAGGAGGATTAGTAAAAAATCTCCTTCGTTATTGTACGGCTTCTTCGACTTTAACCGAAGCTTTCAGTGAAAGTATATCTCCCAAAGTTATGTAGGTATGAATAATACATTGCATCGCTTCTTCTCGTGTAACTTCAGAGTGAACTCCTGCGCTTTGCCTACTATTAATTTGCTCCATCCAATCGACTAAGTATATTGTCTCACTGCCAACAAGAGTGTTTTTTGCGGCTTTTGATT